>JBILMC010000110.1:0-4765 GCA_044375755.1 Chitinophagaceae bacterium | reverse complement strand
TTCCAATCATTAAACAAATGATCAAGTCAATCATCATAGATAATTTACAACCATCTCCACAATTTGGTCAGCCTGTCATCTTTAAGCGAAGAAAGCCTGAAGAAAGTAATATTTCTGGCCTTGTAGCTATCAAAGAGATATATGATTACATCCGAATGCTAGATTGCGAAGGCTATCCAAGTGCATTTTTAGAAACGAATCATTTTAGGTTTGAATTTTCTAAAGCTGTTTTATCAGATAATAATGAAATTGTACAAGCATATGTTAGAATCATTGAGAAATAAGAAAGTAATGATTGTGGTTGCTCATCCAGATGATGAGTTGCTTGGTTTGGGAGCATCTATGAACAGGCTTATCAACGAATACCAGATAACTACACATGTATTGATATTGGGCGAAGGCATCACTTCTCGTTCTGCCGAACGAAATGTTGTGCAATGGGAGAAACAGCTGTCAATTCACAAGGAAAATATTCAACAAGCAAAAAATGCTATAGGCTATCATTCTGTGAGTATATTCGATTTTCCCGATAATCGTTTTGATACTGTTGCACTTCTTGATATAATCAAGGTGATTGAAAATGAAAAAGCTTTACACAAGCCGGATGTTATTTTTACGCATCACGGTGGCGATGTGAATATTGATCACCAGCTTACATTTGAAGCAGTAATTACTTCATGTCGCCCTATGCAGCACGAAAGTGTGAAGACTATAATTACTTTTGAAACTCCCTCTGGAACAGAATGGAGGGCATCCTCAGATCCAAGATATTTTATCCCCAATATGTTTATATCAGTATCTATGAAAAACCTCGATGCAAAAATCAGGGCGATGGAATCTTATCAATTTGAAAAACGAGCATTCCCACATCCCAGATCTCCAGAAGCATTAAAGATTCAGGCGCAACGTTGGGGTATAACAGTGGGATATGAATTTGCGGAAGCTTTTACAGTTATAAGAAGCATTGGCTAACTAAGCGGAAACATATTATTTAAAAGGCGTATAGGATAAATGAAAAGTTATTTTGATAATTTAAAAAAATTATGAATACAAGTAGTGGAGAAAAACAATTAATGTTTCAAAAGCTGAAATTTCTTTTAAACTCGCAACAGAAAAAACAGCTTTTTATCCTATCCTTTCTACTAATTATAGGAATGTTTTTTGAAATGGCAGGTTTGGGTGTTTTGATACCCGTGCTAGGACTAATGCTTAATCCAAGTAGCTCAAATGATTACCCTTCTTTACAACCATTATTGAGTAAATTAGGTAATCCGACACAGGAAGAATTAGTTTTGTACGGAATGATATTCCTTGTACTTTTTTACCTTTTAAAAGCATTATTTCTTGTTTTTTTAAGCTGGAGGCAATCGAAATTTTCAGCCCAATTTTCAGCTGAGTTGTCAAGCCGACTTTTATTTGGTTATTTGCGCCAGCCATATTTATTTCATTTGAACCGAAATTCGGCAGAACTACTTCGAAACATCAGAGGAGAAGTAGCTGAATTAACTGAATTGACAAAATCCGTTATTATACTAACTATCGAGTTTACAGTAATTGTGGGTATAGCCTTTGTTCTGATATTACAGAATCCTTTGGGTACGTTGATAGTTACATTTCTTCTTGGTCTATCCTCCTTAGTTGTTTATCGGCTTACAAAGAAAAGATTATTGAACTGGGGCCAAAGAAGACAGTCACATGAAGGAGAAATGAATAAACATCTGTTGCAGGGGGTTGGAGGAATAAAAGAGGTAAAATTATATGGGAAAGAGGAGAACTTTCTCAAGGAATTTGATAAACATAACTATGAACGCGCGCGCGTTATTACGCGGCAATATACTATGATGTATTTCCCAAGGTTATATCTAGAATTTATGGCAGTAGTTGCCCTCGCAGGAGCTGTAATAATGATGATTATCCAAGGGAAGCCATTGGTCGATTTTGTTCCTACACTTGGTATTTTCGTAGCTGGTGCTTTCAGGATGATTCCTTCCGTAAACCGTATTATGGGAAGTATTCAGTTTATTCGGTATAGCGGTCCTGTTGTAGATGTCTTATATAAGGAATGTAAACTAATAAGTAATGTTGAACCATTATTACCTCATACTGAGCTTTCTGTAATGAGTTTTAATAAAAATATTGGACTTGAGTTAATTAATTTTAGTTATCCATTATCCGATCATAAGTCACTTAATAACATATCCTTAAACATTTCAAAAGGGGAATCTATAGGGTTTATAGGCTCTACCGGTTCAGGGAAAAGCACATTAATAAATGTGATTCTGGGGTTACTTCCTGTAGATAGTGGCAGGCTTACAGTGGATGGTAAAAGTATTTATAAAAACCTAAGACAATGGCAAAATCAAATTGGGTATGTTCCCCAAACCATTTATCTAACTGATGATACAATCAGGCGAAATATAGCCTTTGGCGTACCCAATGAGTTGATAAATGATGATGCAGTCGAAAAAGCAATTATTGCTGCTCAGTTGAATGATTTCGTGAAAATGCTTCCTGAGGGACTTGATACATTGGTTGGAGAAGACGGTGTTCGTCTTTCAGGAGGTCAACGTCAGCGTATTGGCCTAGCAAGAGCTTTGTATAATAATCCCGATTTATTGGTCATGGACGAAGCTACCAGCGCTTTGGATTCAAATACAGAAAATGGTGTAATGGAGGCAATATTGACACTAAAAAATAGTAAAACAATTATTATAGTTGCTCACAGATTGTCCACTTTGAATAATTGCGATCGAATATATAGACTTGAAAATGGAAAAATATCGCAGCAAGGTAAACCTGAAGATATCCTAAGTTTAAAATCAACTGTATAATAATGGTACAATTTTAGAGAACTGAGTTTTAAACTTATGTATTGATTCCTTAAAAGGCTGAACAAAATTGTGAAAATAATTAAGTGACTAAATTTGGTAGTCGGTACTTTTAATCTTGAATTTCCATACTAAAATTATCAACGGATATTTTTTACTTTATAAAAATCTAATTAAAATTTATAACTATGCAAACTAAACTTGATTTGCCCTACAAAGAACACCTCGCTTTTCAGGAGCGTGATGATATACAAATGATTTTGCCTGATACATTCGGATTTAACGAGTACTATGCTAAATTGAAATCCTTAAATACAAACATATCTGAGTTGGAAGCAAAAAAATTGGAAATTAATTGCATTTTTTCTTTAAACAAGATATTTGAAAGTATTCTTATCCAAACAAAGAATTTGCGAGAAAAATTATTTGTTCAAGATCTGTATAATCATTCATCTCGCATATTAAAGGAAGACATTTCTGTATTTACAAAGCGGAATGAAGTTGTAAATACTACTGCAGCTAAAATTGATAAAAACTGTAATGATGCATATCAATTTTTTGCTAAACATAAATTCATACAGGGTAAAATATCAAAACCTACAGTTGACATAATTAATGAAAAAATCAAAAATTTAGTTGAAGTTTTCAGGAATAATGCAAAAAATGGTAAAACTACCAGGGACGATCTTTCTGTAAATAAGGGTAGCATAGTAAGAAGTACTCGAAATTTGTTGAACAAAGAATTCACTAAAAACCGTACTCTAGATATCCTTCACCGCTACATGGGCGTAAAAATAAAAGTAACAGGCCTTGCTATTGAACTAAGTGTACCTAATTCCAATTGGTGGAAAGTAAACTATTCGGTTTATGATAGACAGCCCAATACAACTTATTTTCATTTTGATGAAAGTCTTGCACATCCTAAAGCCATTTTATACTTAAGTGACGTTTCAGAGCGAAATGGTGCTACATCATGTGCTCCTACATTTGTTGAGAATTCAAAGATGAGCCAACTACATTTTTTAATTGGAAGAGCAATCATTTGTGTAGGCAAAAAGGATAACCCGGACTTACATAAATTTTACAATCATCAATATCATCAGGTTTTCGGTTGTCCGGTGTTTAAAAAGGATTTCTCAAGATTGCCAGAAGAACTTCAGTTTTCATCTCATTTTGGCTGGGATGTCATACCTGATTCACCACTTGAAAACTACCTGATGAAGGATGAAATCAAAATAACCGGAGAAGCTGGAACATATATAGCATTTGATGGAGGTGAACTGCCTCATAGAGGTGGGTTATTAATTGAGGGTGAACGTGTAGCACTTCAGATTATGTTTGGTATAGAAAAACCTTTTTATAAAAAGGTAACTAATAAAATAAAAATATTATTTAGAAAATAAAAGTTTAATGATAAAATATAAATTAATTCAATTAGCCAAAAGTAATAGTGCTGTTGGTTTTTTTTTAAAGAAGCTCGAACACCTGATTAGAAGTTTTTCACGTACATATTCTTCCAGGAACAAAATTAGTACCGAAGCTTCTAAAATTTTACCAAGTATTTCGTGCATTGATGTTGGCGCATCTTACTACCCGCATCCTGCTTGGGAAGTGTTCCGCAGAAGTGAAAATACTTTTTGGGTTGCAGTAGAGCCTAATGTAAAAAATTTATTTTATTTAAAATACTGGCATTATCCCGCTACAGTAATACCTGTTGAAATGGGATTAAGCGAAAAGGGTGGTAAACAAATCCTCTACATTACGAATATTGATAGTGGCTCTTCATTGTATGAGCCTGTGATTGAAAAAAATATGGAACACCGGATTCCATCTTTAGATTATTTTTTCCCGTTAAAAAGAGTTGAGATAGATACGCTTACTATAAATGATGTAGTAAAAGAATTAAAAAGCACAACGGACCCAATTGCAATTAAAAT
>JBILMC010000227.1:0-2636 GCA_044375755.1 Chitinophagaceae bacterium | reverse complement strand
TAATTCTTGCGAAGATTTGGATGCGGTGGGTCTACTCTGTTAGGCCCAGTTTCACCGTCAATAGCAGCACGAATATCGACAGTATTGCAGTCGCCACCTTGTTGACCATAGCTAAAAATGAAACGATCACGACTGATACCTTCTTTCTCTACCATATGAGTGATTATTGCATTTACGCGATCCCAACTACGCTGCTGCTCGCGTTTGTCTCCCGCACAATAACCAACTACTACCACATTACAGCCCGGATTATTACGAACACGTGACGCTACAGTTGCAAGTACTGATTTGTTAATATCAGAAAGCTTATTAGAATTTTCCTTAAACGCAACACTTGGTAGTGGGCCTAACTTTTGCTCACATGTGGGAGGAGGCGCTACAGCAACTTTACAGTCATCTGGACATTTACACTTACCTACACCATCTACATCAACCGGTTGACAATTTGTTGGTGTGATCAACTCTTTATCCCGACAATCAGGAACACCATCTCCATCTGTATCCAAGCTCACACCATGTGTATCAACAGGGCAACCAGCAGGAGTTTGCTCACGGTCAAACTGATCGGTAACACCATCTCCATCTGTATCTAGCAAAACAGGCTTAGGAATGTTCATCAAGCGAGGATTACGTAATTCAGCATAAGCGTAATCCAAAGGATTGAGCCAATATAGAGGCTGAACAGCATTTTTACCTAAATTAATGTTTAACCCCAGAGACATGAAATTATAAGTATCAAACTCTCTTGTTTGCACTGGATCACCCCATGCGCCTTCTTGCCAAGCCTGACCATCGAGTAAGTCATCTCTGGTAATGGTCCAACGATCTTCGAAAGCAATGTTTAATCTATCATTGAGCTTATAGGCTACACCAAATCCAAACGTTCCAACAAAATTGTAAGTTTTATTTCCGGAGGTAGCACTTGCAGCAGATCTGATTTGAGCAGGAGTTTCAAATGTTCCATCAAGGAAATTATTTTTCATGTTTTTTATGAAAGACTTTCTATCCTTGTAGGTGGGCTGTGTCAGCGTGTTAAAATTATACTTCACATCACCATTCAGAGCATTCACTTTGGTCTCGTAAACTTGCACACCCATTCCCACAAGCGCATAAGTATTTAATGAGCTATTAGACTTATGGAATTGAATATTATTGATGTTAATTAAACCTTGTAAAGTAACGTCTTGAACCTTTGACTTGTAGTTATAAAAAACTTTTTCAAACGGAGTCGTATTGCTACCATCTTTAGAAGAGACATAATTCACGGTATTTCCCACTTGCACTGCCCTTGGAGCCGAATAGCGTTGTGCTTGACTTGCAATGGATGTACCCCAGGCGGGATTCTTTGAAAAGTTTCTAGCCTCTTGGTAATTATACCCTTTACCCATGCCGTACATATATTCTAGACGAGCAGAAATAGCATAACCTAGGGATTTACGTACATGAAAACCAAAACCAGGAGATAGAAATTGAGCAGGCATATCACCATTAATCTGGAATGATCCAGCTTTAAAACCGACTTCCCACTGACTACGTGGCTTTGCAGGATAGTTGTAAGTGCCATTTAAAAATTCAGTGTATTGGGGTAATCGCTTGGAGGGAATTAGAGAAGAATCTCGTAAGTCATATGAATTCCCATTTTTCTGAGAAAAACCAAAAGATGTTAACAAACTGAAAAGCACCGCTAGTGAGTATGCACGACTTCTCATAATAAGTGGTTAAGATTTAAAAAAAAGAAAATTATCAACAAAGATAGGCCTAAAATGTGAATAGTCAAAATTTTTGCCCATCATACATCTTTCATTTCCAATTATTTCTCAATTACTTAACAGATATTCACGAATTATCGATCCAGGTGCTCAGCCCGAAATTTTGGACGTAATTTCACCGCCGTGTATGAATCTACCTACCCACTTGGTTAAGGAAGAGTTGAATGTTTTTGAACTAAAATTCAAAGAAGCAGTTCAAAGCCAGGCCCCCCTGCTGGATAGGATCATGCGTTATATTGTGAAAAGAAAAGGGAAGCAGCTACGCCCCCTTTTTGTATTGCTTTCCGCCAAATTATGTGGCACCATTAACGACTCAGCATATCGTGCAGCCTCTTTAGTGGAAATTCTTCACACTGCAACATTAGTGCACGACGATGTAGTAGACGATTCTAACGAACGAAGAGGTTTTTTTTCAACTTACGCCCTTTGGAAAACTAAGGCAAGTGTTTTAATTGGAGACTATCTTTTAGCGAAAGGGCTTTTGTTGACATTAGAAAATAAAGATTACCAATTACTCCATATACTATCTGAAGCGGTAAAAAAAATCAGCGAGGGCGAACTGTTGCAACTAGAAAAAGCGAGGAACCTGAATATTAATGAGGAAGTATACTATGAAATAATTCGTAATAAAACTGCCTCTTTGCTAGCATCTGCATGTGCTGCAGGTGCCTGGGCTACGAGTCAAAATGAACTTTTTACAAAACGGATGCGCCGATTCGGAGAACTCACAGGTATGGCCTTTCAAATAAAAGACGACCTTTTTGATTACGCAAGTGAAGAAATTGGTAAGCCAACCGGCAATGATTTGAAAGAAAGTAAATTAACTCTTCCACTTATATATACTTTAAACAATACGGACCGTTCCAC
>JBILMC010000109.1:0-4780 GCA_044375755.1 Chitinophagaceae bacterium | reverse complement strand
AACCAGAGAGCCAATAAACATCCAAAATTCTCGGCTGCTTGTTTCTTCTTCTTTTTTAATAGTGGGAATTTGGTTGTAAGACTTGAAAAACCAAAGTAATGCAGGAATTGTAAATACAAGTAGAAAGCTAAGTAGTTGCCAGTTCATGCCTAAATCTGTGAATGCATGTACAGAGGTTTCGCCTAATATTCCACTACGCGTAAGAAATGTTGAATAAAGAATAAAAAGATAAGTCAAAATGAAAAATAGAAAAGTAGCACGAAGCGAATGTCCTGTTGCTTTAAAGATTAGGAGTGTATGCAAACCTGCAACACCTGTCATCCAAGGAACTAAGGAAGCATTTTCCACAGGATCCCAGGCCCAATAGCCTCCAAAACTCAATGATTCATACGCCCACATTCCTCCCATCATAATTCCAACGCCTAGCACTGCAGTGGAGAATAGGGCCCAGGGTAAGGTTAATTTGGTCCAGTCCTGATATTGTTTAGTCCAAAGCGCTGCTATCGCATAGGCAAAAGGAATAAGTGTTGATGCAAATCCCATAAACAGAACAGGAGGATGAATAACCATCCAGTAATTTTGTAATAGGGGATTTAAATCATTTCCATCTTTAATCGAGCTGAGGTAGTCCGGGCGTAATGGTTGCGAAAGATCAAAGTTTAAGTGTAAGGCTGGGGCATTATCAAGTACTCCGCTATCTCGAAGTAATATAAAAGGATTTGAGCCCATTTTCCAACCAAAAATGTAGATGCCAGTAACCATGGTGGCTAGTGCAAATTGTGCAAAACTCACAACCGACATAACCGGAGCTTCCCATTTGCCTGCACTACGTAAAAGCAGTAGGCCTAAAATACTCTGACAAAGTCCCCAAAGTAAAAAGCTGCCCTCTTGTCCCTCCCAAAAACAGGCTAATAGATATTTAAACTCTAGCGAACGACTACTGTGTTTCCATGCATAATGATACTCGAATAGATGATTTTGTATAATATAAAAAAGTAATCCAAATATCGCAACAACAGAGAGGGATTGTGTAATGAAGCTAATTCTTCCCAGATTTTTCCATTGTAGTTTATTTGTTTCACTCGCTGCACGCTGGGACAGAAAATATGATACACTGGCTATAGCAGCACCCACCAAAAAAAGGAGAATGAAAAAATGACCAAATTGCCCAGGAAGTAAATGTTCACCAATATATTTCATAATTAATGTGCAATTAGGGTTGAGTACGCGGATCAGGAACATTGCCGGGGTGTTTCAAACCTTTGGCTTCTTCTTCCTTGTATTTAGAAGGACATTTAGTCTGGATTTCCTCACACACAAATGTTCCGTCTTGGTATTTTCCTTTTAAAACAATTCGCTCACTCATCTCTAGATTTTCAGGTTTTGCGCTATGATAAACTACCGGTACTGTAGCACCCAATGAATCGATTGCAGTGAATCGTAGATAATTGGGATTTTTAATTGCATCGTATTCGAGAGGGGCCGATTTGTCAAGCTTTGCCATTAAATGAACAAATTTGCCAGGTTTTTGCATGGCAGTTTCAATTGTATCATAGGTGCTTGCCGTGTTGGTGTAGCTGATTAAAACTCCAATTGATGCGGCAATGAAAATGAGCAGAACAAGGTGTATCTTCTTCATAATTTAAATTCGGTTGCAAAGGTAGTTTAATCTCTTTGGGAACTAGAACAAATCCCTTCCGTTTCCCCGGGTCCTTCCTATATTTGCAAAACTAACACTTGTTTGTATAAAAATTTCAGGCATGAAATTCCAGTTATCAGAAGAACAGTTGATGATTCAGCAGGCTGCAAGAGATTTTGCACAAAATCAATGCTTACCCGGTGTCATTGAGAGAGATGAAAAGCAGCAATTCCCGCATGAACAGATTATGCAATTAGCCGATTTAGGATTTATGGGTATGATGGTAGATCCAGCCTACGGAGGTTCGGGACTTGATACAGTTAGTTATGTTTTGGCTATGGAGGAGATTAGTAAGGTAGATGCTAGCACCAGTGTATGTATGAGTGTTAATAATAGTTTGGTTTGTTATGGGATACAGGAATTTGGTACTGAGGAGCAAAAACAAAAATATTTAACACCACTTGCGCAGGGTAAAAAAGACGGTAAGCTATACATCGGTGCTTTTATGCTCAGTGAACCTGAGGCGGGTAGTGATGCCACTTCTCAACGCACTACTGCAGAGGATAAAGGAGATCACTATTTATTGAATGGCACTAAAAACTGGATTACAAACGGGGGAAATGCTTCGGTATATCTTGTTATTGCGCAAACGGATCCCTCCAAAGGATCAAGAGGTATTAATTGTTTGATTGTTGAAAAAGATTGGCCTGGGGTAGTTGTGGCTGCCAAGGAAAATAAGATGGGTATTCGCGCCAGTGATACCCATACAGTTTTGTTTAATGATGTAAAAGTGCCAAAAGAAAATAGAATCGGCCCAGATGGCTTTGGATTCACATTTGCTATGAAAACATTAGCGGGTGGACGAATTGGTATTGCTGCGCAAGCATTAGGTATTGCTAGTGGGGCATATGAATTCTCCAAGACATATGCTAAAACAAGAAAAGCATTTGGGACAGAAATAATGAATCATCAGATCATTGCTTTCAAGCTTGCTGATATGGCTACGCGAACGGATGCTGCTCGATTACTTTGCTTAAAGTCGGCCTGGGAAAAAGACCAGGGACTAGATTATACGGTTAGTTCATCTATGGCTAAAGTATTTGCCTCTGAAACCGCCATGTGGGCAGCCACCGAGGCCGTTCAAATACACGGGGGTTATGGTTACGTAAAGGAATACCATGTAGAGCGACTCATGCGTGATGCTAAAATCACACAAATCTATGAGGGCACCAGCGAGGTGCAGCGAATTGTGATCAGCAGAGGTATTTTAAAGTAGTTTTGCGGCATGCCAGTGCAACCAGAACTCTTTTTTAAGCTTAAGGAACAAATTAATGCGAACGGAGCCACGCTGGTGGCGGTGTCTAAAAAGAAATCTGTAGAGGAAATTAAAGCGCTCTATGATTTAGGACAACGTGATTTTGGTGAAAACTATGTGCAAGAATTACTCCAAAAACAACCCCTTTTACCGGCAGATATTCGGTGGCATTTTATTGGGCATCTGCAACGAAATAAAGTAAAATCAATTCTCCCTTTTTGCAAATTGATTCAGGGCGTTGATCGATTGGAATTATTGGAAGAAATCAACAAGCAGGCTTCAAAATTAGAACGGGTGGTAGATTGTTTATTGCAAGTCCATATTGCAGCAGAAGATTCAAAATTTGGGTTTGATAGCGCAGAACTCGCTACTGTGTTGCCAGCGCTTGCCAGCTACTCTCATGTACGAGTGGTTGGGTTAATGGGGATGGCAAGTTTTACGGACAATCTCTCACAGGTTAGCGCTGAGTTTCGATTACTGAAAAAACTATTCGATCAATACAGATCTTATTTTTTAACTCCTGATCCTTTTTTGTCAATGGGAATGAGTGGAGATTACAAGATTGCGTTGGAAGAAGGCAGTACTATGATACGAATTGGAAGCTTATTGTTTGGTGCCAGACCATAGAGTAGGCTATTCATCATTTTTATTGTGTTATCTTAGCACCTCTATTTAGCCTATTTACATGGAGAAAAGCTTAAACTTTTTAGAGGAAATAATTGAATCTGATTTAAAAAATGGAAAATATACTTCCATTGTTACACGCTTTCCACCAGAGCCCAATGGCTACCTTCATATTGGACATGCCTCTAGTATTTGTTTAAATTTTGGTTTGACCCAACGATATCCTGGCTACACTAATCTTCGTTTTGATGACACTAACCCTGTTACAGAGGATACAGAGTATGTTGAAAGCATTAAAGCGGATGTTCGTTGGCTTGGATTTGAATGGAAGCATGAGCGTTATGCCAGCGACTATTTTGATCAATTGTATGATTATGCGCATATACTGATTGATAAAGGGTTGGCTTATGTCGATGATTTAACAGCCGATGAAATTGCTGTAAAAAAAGGCACTCCCACAGAACCAGGCGTCAATAGTCCCTATAGAAGTCGTTCGGTTGCAGAAAATAAAGATCTTTTTGTTCGGATGAAAAACGGGGAATTTCCCGATGGGGCTAAAACCTTACGCGCAAAAATTGACATGTCGCATTCAAACATGTTGATGCGCGATCCCATCTTGTATCGTATCAAGCACGCTGCTCATCATAGAACAGGCAGTCGCTGGTGCATTTATCCAATGTATGATTTTGCACATGGGCAGAGCGATTCAATTGAGCAAATCACCCATTCTATCTGTACGCTTGAGTTTGTCCCGCACCGAGAGCTGTATGATTGGTTGATTCAACAACTTACTATTTATCCCTCACATCAATACGAGTTTGCGCGTCGAAATATCAACTACACTGTTACAAGCAAACGCAAGCTGTTACAATTAGTAACTGAAAAAAAGGTTTCAGGTTGGGATGACCCTCGAATGCCAACGATCAGCGGTTTACGTCGTAGAGGATACACTCCTGAGAGTATTCGAGAATTTTGCGAACGCATTGGCGTTGCAAAACGGGAAAATATGGTAGAGGTGGGGCTGTTGGAGTTTTGTGTTCGCGAGCATCTAAATAAAATCTCACTTCGACGTATGGTGGTGTTTGACCCCTTAAAAGTGGTAATTACTAATTACGAAGGCGAGGAGTTTTTATCATCAGAAAATAACCCCGAAGATCCATCTGGTGGATCAAGACATATACCATTTAGCAAAGCGATTTATA
>JBILMC010000105.1:0-4842 GCA_044375755.1 Chitinophagaceae bacterium | reverse complement strand
CTGCTGAAAGCAAGTGCATGTACCGGAGTAACACCACCACCTGTATCAACTAGTGATTTGCAAATTACCAATTTCCCCAACCCTTTTACTTCAAAAACTACGATTCAGTTCTCCACAGCGGGTGGTCATACTTTAATACAGATTTTTGATACGCTTGGTCGGTTGGTAAAGATTTTGACAGATAAAGAGTATGTGGCAGGCACTTATCGTTTGGATTTTGATAGCGATCTTCTTCCAACAGGTCTTTATTATGCGCGCTTGCAAAATGGCATTACCCAGCAAGTTCGCGCTATGGTGAAAGTGCGTTAAAGAAATTAGTCTGTTAGCCGGTGCCCGGCATTGACCCAGTCAGTAATTTTTTGTTTATCAATTGTGGTAAGCTGCCCATTTTGTGGCATGAAAGTGGGCAATCCATTTACGCAGCGTACTCTAATTCGATCCCAAGATGTAACTATACTTGAGTCTGTATCTAAATTTTTGCCGCCACTTGCACCGCCATTTAAATGGCAGGGCCCACAGTAGCCGGTCACTAATTGTTTAACCGCTGCGTATTTGGCTCCATAGGCTTGGATAATAAGTTGTACGGTATCACTACAACCTTTTTGATTAATAACCTTTACAATATAATTACCCGCTGCGAGCCCAGAGAAGATGGGACTTTCCTGAGCAGTGCCATTATTGATAGCGTATTTCAACGTGTCTCCACGTGGATAAAGCACCGTAATAGATCCATTGCTGGTTCCGCCTACAGCAGCTTTGCTAGAGTATTGTATTAAACTGAGAAAGATAAGTTGTCGTTTCATGATATTCAAGTTACTAATATATGGGGACTCTTGGCACACTCTGTTCTTGCTTTATCCGTAAATTAATACCTATATTTGCAATATTGTTGCAAATGTAATATTCGTCAATTGTCAAATAGTATCGATTCAAAGGTTTTTGGAAGATGGGTGTTGTTACTTTCTCTCGCGATGATAGTATGCAAAAATCATATTCAGGCACAGGGGCCGACTTGTAACCTGATTATTTCTGGGAGTGTGTCTGATGCGGATGAGAAAAAACCGTTGGAGAATGCAACACTACTCATTAAGGAATTGAAACTTTCCGTCTTAACCGACGCTGAAGGGCATTATCATTTTTATAAGATTTGTCCGGGTTCCTATACTATCATCATTACCCATGCAGACTGTGATACGATAAGTTTACGACTTAGGGTAGAGTCAAACATGGTTAGAAATTTTTCATTACCACATTTTTATAATCAGCTTGCAGGTGTGCAAGTAATGGCATCTAGGGATAGATTTTCAGAACAAGTTAAAGAAGAGATTACTAAAAAAGACGTAGCCGAAACCAGAGGTCAAGCATTGGGAGAGATTTTAAAAAAGGTGACTGGTGTAACAGTGCTACAAACGGGCAGTACTATCTTTAAGCCTGTTATTCATGGTCTACATAGTCAACGTGTTATTCTTTTGAATAATGGTGTAAGGCTAGAGGGGCAACAATGGGGAAGTGAACATGCTCCTGAAATTGACCCCTATATTGCAGATCGATTTATTGTTTTAAAAGGAGCTGGCGCCATTCGATATGGGTCGGATGCGATAGCTGGGGCAATCTTAGTAGAACCCAAACCGCTTCCAGTAGATCAGCGACTCCGTGGAGAGCTGAATACTGCTTATTTCACCAACAATCGTCAATACGTTACTAATCTGCAGATAGAGCAAAATCTGAAATCTGCTCCTTCTTTAAGCTGGCGTACAAATTTTACATACAAAAGAGGGGGAAATGCTCGTACCCCTGATTATTGGCTTAACAATACTGGGTTAAAAGAATTCAGTATTGCAGGGATGGCGGGCTATAGAAAGGCTGGTTTTAGAGCCGATGTTTTTTTAAGTGGATTTTCTACTCAATTGGGAATTTTCACCGGATCTCATATCGGAAATTTAACGGATCTACAAAATGCAATTGCTAGTGAGAGACCCTTGCTTAACATAGATAAGTTTTCATACACGATAGATCGTCCCTATCAGGCTGTTCAGCATTATTTGGGAAAGGTTAGATTTTTTTGGTCAGCTGGCAATGGTCATCGCTGGCAGGTGGTATTGTCACATCAAGAAAACAATAGAAATGAATATGACAGGGCTTTAATTACAAACCGGCCAGAATTATCGCTTAGTATTGGTACCAGTAGCCTTGAAATTAATCGAGAGACTACTCGACTTTCAAACAGGAGTCGTAATTGGGGTATTCAAACAGTTTATCAGCAAAATGTATGGTCTGGTAGTCGATTTTTTATTCCAAATTTTCGCTCTATCAATGGAGGGCTATACCTAATTGAAAAATGGCAAACGAATAAATGGGCTTTTGAGGCGGCTCTAAGATTAGACTATAGGTCATTGTTAACTTTTCGAAATCGAAATGGAGCGAGTAGTAGCACCTCACGCCAATTTTTTAATCCCTCTTCAACCATTAGCATTTCACGACAATTCTCTTCTAACATTGAGGTTCGATCTAATACCACTTTATCATGGAGAGCCCCACAGGTAAATGAGCTTTATGTAAATGGTCTTCATCATGGTACTGCCAGCTTTGAGATTGGTGATTCTAGCTTTAAAGCTGAGCGATCTTTAAAGCAATTACTCGAAGGAGTGTATCAAAAAGATAGTACCTGGTTTATAACTGTTACATTCCATACTAATTTAATCAACAGTTTTATCAATCTTCAGCCTTCCTTGCCTCCTACGCTGACTTTACGAGGAGCTTATCCCACATTTAGGTATACGCAAACCAATGCATTGCTCTCAGGTACAGATTTTAGATTTGAACATCTGTGGAATCGCCATTGGAAAACTACTGTAAAAGGTTCTTTATTGTGGGCTAGAGATCTAGTTCAGAAAGATTGGCTGGCGCAAATGCCTTCTCATCGTGTTGAGGCACAATTCGACTATATCTTGTTATCTCCTCTTTTAAAAGGCAGTTATATTAGTTCTTCAATTTTGCATGTAATGCGACAGACCAGAACTCCCCAACGTCAAATTGACTACCTGCCTCCCCCGAAGGCTTATTCTCTCATAAATCTAAATTTTGCTACTGAACTAACTATAAGAAAACGGGCACTTTCCGTAAATCTAGGTGTTCTCAATATCATGAACATCAGTTACAGGGATTTTATGAATAGGTTTAGATATTTTAATGATGAAGTGGGAAGAAATTTTATAGTCCAACTAAATTTTAAGTTATGAGTAATTTAAAACTGTGTTTAGTTTTTCTCTTTATTACAGGGATCTTGTCATGTAAAAAGCCCTCCGTTGCAAATAATGAGAATGAGCACGAGGCTATTAACAAAGTGGAATTGATTTTTACTAGCCCATCTTCAACCACAAATTTTGTAGCTGAAGATCCCGATGGGGACGGAGGGATGCCACCCACAAGGATAGATACAATTAAATTAACAGCTGGTCAAACTTATGATGTTCAGCTTAGAGTGATAAATATGGTAAGTGGGGTTGAAAAAGATATTACTCCTACTATTGTATCTCAAGGAAGATCTCATGAGGTATTTTTTATTACGACCGGGGCTTCCGCTCTTATCACTAAAACCGACAGAGATCTTAGTGGCTATCCCATTGGAATTAGATCTTCTTGGGTAGCGGGTGCTACTGCTTCAGGATCTGTACTCATAAAGCTAATGCATAAAACAGGAATAAAGGGGCCATCTGATAGCCCGGACCTTGGGCATAGTGACCTTCAATTAGCGATGCCTTTAAAACTGAATTAATTTTTTTGCAACAATGTTTCAAATTATATTTGTCTCATAAATTTAATTACCATGAAAAAAAATCTATTAGTACTCGCTTTACTGTTTGCAGGTGTGAGCTTATCAGCTCAAACTAGATTTGGACTTAAAACTGGGTTGGGGCTAGCTTCAGTTACCACTAACGACGAGGAGATTAATGATGAAAAGGCTAATCTTCCTACCTACCAGTTTGGTGTTGTTCTTGATACCCGACTATCATCTTCTCTCTCTATGCAGTCTCAAGTATTATTTCTGGGTAAGGGTACGGCTGTCGCACATGAGAACCATAAAGACAAGATTCGCTTCTCATCAGTAGATGTTCCCTTGCAGTTGGTTATTAAATCAAAAAAAGGCTGGTTTGCTGGTGCAGGACCTAATCTTGGGTTTAATCTTTCAGCACAGCACATACATGAGGGGGAGAAAGAAGAGATTGGGATTGGCTCAAATGCTGGTGAAGTGAAAGGATTTGATTTCGGAATAACGGCTTCTGGCGGATATCAAGCTAAAGGGGGTTTTTTAATAAGCGTTAGCTATGTAAAGGGTCTTTCCAACTTACAGAATGCTGCAAATTTTGAATGGCAAAACAACGTGTTTGGCATCAATATAGGTTATATGTTGCCTACACGCGGTAAGAAATAATTGTGTTTGCTTCTGAAGAAGCAACGTAACTCATTTTTCTACTACCTATCAAAAGCCCCCTTCATGCTCATGTCGGGGGTTTTTCTTTCCCCAATCTGCTGTCTCCACATGGCATAATAGAGTCCCTTTTCCTGGAGCAGCGATTCATGTTTTCCGGTTTCTACTACTTCTCCTTTTTCCAATACATAAATTCTGTCTGCATGCATAATGGTAGATAGCCGGTGCGCAATTAAAATAGTGATTTGCTTTCCTGATTTGGAAACTTCTCGTATTGTGAGTGAGATTTCTTCTTCTGTTAGTGAATCTAATGCTGAAGTAGCTTCGTCAAACAGCAACAGTTTGGGTTTGCGTAGTAATGCTCGCGCAATGGAAAGTCGTTGTTTTTCTCCACCGGATAATTTAAGGCCTCC
>JBILMC010000104.1:0-4873 GCA_044375755.1 Chitinophagaceae bacterium | reverse complement strand
AGGCAAACGTATGGACGGAGTATATGAAAAATGAGAAAAAAGTAGAGTACATGATATTTCCAAGAATTGCCGCATTGAGTGAAGTATTGTGGACTTCTCCAGATAAAAAAAATTGGTCATTATTTGAAACGAAAATTGAGCCATTAATGAAGCGGTACGAAAGCTGGGGGGTAACCGTCAATCCGGGCTATTTTGATATTGGAAGTAATGTAACATCGACAAGTAATAAAAATGGTGTAACTCTTTCATTAAACTGTAATGCAAAAAGCGGACAAATGAATTGGGACTCACCTCTAACTGGACTTTATCAAGGGCCAGTGACTATTCAAGCAAGCAATCTTTACACCGCAAAGTTTATTGGCAACGATCAAAAAGTGAAAAGCACTTTTTCGCAATTAGTGGAGATAAATAAAGCTACCGGTAAAGACGTAACGCTTCGCCAGCAACCCTCCCGTAGTTACCCTGGAGATGGTCCATTTACCCTAGTTAATGGCATCAGAAACAATACCGAAAAAAATATTCATTTTAAAAAATACCTGGGGTACAGTGGAGAAAACCTTGAAGCCACTATTGATTTAGGTCTTGAAACACCTGTAAAAAACATCAAGGTTTGGTTTTTGCATCAACCAAGTAGCTGGATTCACCAGCCTTCCTCTATAGAGATCTCAAGTTCTAATGACGGTACTGATTTTAAAAAAATGGGGAATTCAGAAAAGTTAATTTTTGAACATGGCAGTCAACAAATTGGATATATAGAATTGAATATCAATTCTATACAAAGATATATTAAAGTTTTAGTTAAAAATAAAGGGACAATACCTGCCGGCAATCCTGGAGAAGGAAATAAGTCTTGGCTTTTTGTAGATGAGATTCAGATAAACTAATCCTTTTAATAAACGATTAGAACTTAATAAATTATTTTTGTAAGTAAACTGGTTACATGCCTACTCCTTCACTCCCCTCCAACCTTGCTGATAGCTTTGAAAAAATAACTGTCCGAATTGAGGAAAATGCACAACATGGCTCAAAATGGGTTGCTCGACAAATTGCACAGCTCATCCTATCAAAACAAAAGAAAAAGCAAAAAGTAATTCTTGGACTTGCAACAGGCTCTACCCCCAAATCACTTTACGCTGAACTGGTTCGTCTTCACAAAGAGGAAGGACTCAGTTTTAAAAACGTTATCACTTTTAATCTAGATGAATATTATCCCATCGAGAAAGAGGCCTTGCAGAGTTACTATCGTTTTATGCAACGTCACCTTTTTGATCAGATAGATATAAATCCTCGAAATATTCATATTCCCAGTGGAGAAATAGAAAAAGAAAAAATAAAAGATCACTGTGCAGCTTACGAAAAGAAAATTGAAGAATGTGGCGGAATCGACTTGCAAATATTGGGAATAGGAAACAATGGTCATATCGGTTTTAATGAGCCAGGTTCAGCTATTCATTCAAAAACCCGACTAATAACATTGGACAATTCAACGCGACTTGCCAATTCCTATGAGTTTGCAAATATTGCAGAAGTGCCTCGCCTTGCATTGACGATGGGAATTAGTACAATTTTAAAGTCAAAGAGAATACTACTAATGGCTTGGGGAAGTGGTAAAGCTCCAGTTATAAAACGGGCCGTGGAAGATGAAATGAGTGAGACTGTGCCTGCCTCACTACTACAACAACATCAAGATGTCCAGTTTGTAATAGACCAAGATGCTGCAAGCGAACTTACCCGATTTAAATCACCTTGGCTCACAGGTGAATGTGAATGGACACCGAAGCTTATTAAGAAAGCTGTTGTAAATATGGCTTTGAAACTAAAAAAGCCTGTTTTAAGTTTAACTAATGGTGATTACAATGAATTTGGCTTAGGAGATTTACTGGTTGAAAAGGGAAATGCCTATGAAATAAACTTACAGGTGTATTACATGCTCCGAGATACGCTCACAGGGTGGCCCGCAGGTAAACCTAATGCACACATTCCCGCACATCCAGAACGATCTCTCCCCTGGCCTAAGCGAATCATTATCTTCTCGCCTCACCCGGATGATGATATCATCAGCATGGGAGGCACCTTTCAACGACTTCATGATCAGGGTAATGATGTTCATGTTGCTTACCAAACCAGTGGCAATATTGCAGTAACTGATGAATTTGTTTCAAGATATCTTGACTTTGCAATTGGATTTGAATCTGTAATTGGCAATCCAGCTAAAAAGGCAACTGAGTTTGTTCAAGAAGCACGCAGATTTTTATCCAGAAAAAAATCAAATCAAACAGACAATCCAGCTATTCGAAAAATCAAGGCCTTAATTAGACAAGGTGAAGCAAAAGCTACTTGTAGATACGTTGGAATCAACGAAAAAAATGTTCATTTTCAAGAATTACCCTTTTACGAAACTGGCACGATTCAAAAAAAACCTGCCAGCGAAAAAGATATTAAAATCACCATGGAACTACTTCGATTGATCAAACCTCACCAGGTTTATTGTGCAGGTGATTTTGCTGATCCACATGGAACTCACAAGATTTGTTTCAATATTGTTTTGGAGTCCCTAAAGAGACTTAAAGCAAGTGGTGAGCAATGGGTAAATGACTGCTGGTTGTGGCTTTACAAAGGTGCATGGCAAGAATGGAACATAGAAGATATAGAAATGGCAATCCCAATGAGTCCAGATCAGGTTATTAAAAAAAGGCACGGTATTTTCATACATCAGTCTCAAAAAGATATGGTCCCTTTCCAAGGGGCAGATTCCAGAGAATTCTGGCAACGTGCTGAAGAAAGAAATGCCCATACAGCGTCGTTATATGCCGATTTAGGATTAACCCACTACGCGGCCGTGGAAGCTTTTGTACGTTACCCTTATTGATTTTTTGTCCTATATTTGCACCCCTCAGGGGAGTATTTTCCTTATTGTAGGCCCCGTAGCTCAACTGAATAGAGCATTTGACTACGGATCAAAAGGTTTCAGGTTTGAATCCTGACGGGGTCACGAAAACATAAATAACCCATTGCAAATTAAAAACTTGTGATGGGTTTTTTGTTTTTGGTCAAACATAGTTAAAACAAACAATGCGTGTTATTGCGTGATTAATCAACCCTATTGCTGAAGTTAGTAAAATGTTTCTTGTAAAAGAAAGAAATGCAGTACCACTTTATACTTGTTTTGAAAGTCAAATTCCTTGCTCTCACAACTTAGCTTCTAGATAATATAAATATAGCTTTCATCAACTCTCACAAACTAGTAAAGGAAAATTAACACTCCCCAGGTACATTCCGTGCTCTAAAGGAAGCCCCCCATCTAAGCTCATCAATAACCAACTTAGTTAGAGAACTTTTTTGTGTGTGAAAGAGGTTAGGTTACTCCCCAAAATCCCTCCCTACATGTTAGGACAAGTTGGACCATCTCCCGCGGTAAGATTGTTCATCCTGTCATTTCAATTCTTCACACACTAAAACCAAAAAACAAAATGGTAACAGTAACAAACTGCCTAGAAAGGCAAAGAAAAGATGGAACCTCATTCGCAGTGCTAGAAATCTCTGGTGGTGTTGAGCTTGTTCAATCCCAAGCTACACAGCGCTATTATGCTACGCTGCGTAAGTGAACCATTCCTTTTACAGGAACATTAGAAACAGCTAAGCTCATGATTGGTCAAAAGATCGAGGGTGAGATAGTACGGGTGATTTGTGAGCCCTATTCATTCACTAATCCACGCATGGGAGAGATTGCACAGTTGCAACACTCTTGGGCCTATCAGCCAAAAGAAAGCAACCAAGCACCTATTGGGCACACCAGACTCAGTGCCTTCCATTTAGCTTAAAGCTAGTTCAATGTCCTTCCTAAGGAGCAACAGCAAGCACCAAGGATCAGCCCATCCACACACAGGCAATACGTCCTCCCTGAATCCTTTTGTTAGCTCTGCTGATTAAGCTCGCTTGTGGAGGATGGATGATGAACACGGGGATCAGTAGAAATATTGGTCCCCTTATTAATTTTTTATGCAGCGAACTGAGATGCCTTCGCTACTGATATTGGATCCTAAACCCATCATTCCATATGGCATGATTTGAAAACTGCTTCCGGTTGAACTCCACCAGTAAGTATACTTCCCTATTTCAATAAATGTTGCACCTTGTGCAAAAGCAGAACCCCGTTTACCTGCCGGAAGGGCTGTAAATCCACTTTCATTAGTTCCTCCTTGAAATTCATCCCAGTCCTTTATACTCTTCAATTTATCTGAATCCCCCAAAAATATTTTAAGCTTTTCCCACTCGTCATCAGTAGGAATATGCCAGCCCGGTGGCGCCAGGCCCCTTGAATCATTAATCGCATACCAATTGTATAGCCTTCCATATTTCTTGCCCTCTGTGGGGCTATTGTTGTAGTAGCACCATGCAGGTTTCTTGTTGGTCTCTGCCATACGCCATTGAGCAAAAGAAAAAGCTTCAGTTATTGGGTCACCATTTCTAAATCTATCTGCATTCAAATTTTCTGCCATCCACACTTGACTGCCAATTTTCACAGTCTTGTAAACACGACCATCACGTGGATCCTTGAATGATCCGTATTGTTGTGCGGATAGATAACCTGCCGTAGTCAGCATCACCATACTAAATAGAAATCGCTGGAACATAAACAGCCAATTTGAATTCTTGATTATAAATCATTTTTTTAATACCAAAGTAAGTTCGTACACCGAATTATAATAAACATCAAACGTCAATTCATTAAAACTCACTTTTGTAATTTCCCAAGATTCATTTCCAGTAAATTTTAGTTTATTTCCCTCACGAATAAAAGAGGCAGTATAAGAATTGAAAGGATCTCCCTCTTCTGCATAGTAAGCATAATATACGTCTTCAGAAAAATTAA
>JBILMC010000150.1:0-3842 GCA_044375755.1 Chitinophagaceae bacterium | reverse complement strand
TTGACGGGTAAATAATCACATAACCATTTATAAGAGATCGTCATCTTCGCCTATAGATTTACTGCTTGCGAAGATAATGGAAAGGCCTGCTATTACATGCGGTAACAAACAGCATTGATGTTCATGCCGGCTCCGACGGAAGCAAATAAGACTATGTCGCCGGGGTGTAATTCATGTTCTTGCCAATGTCCTTTTCTAACTTGGTCAAATAGGGTGGGGACGGTAGCCACGGAGCTGTTTCCAAGTTCATGAATACTCATGGGCATGATATGTTCGGGGGTCTCTTTAAGCCCGTATAACCTGAAAAGTCTTTTTATAATTCCTTCATCCATTTTTTCATTAGCCTGGTGGATGAATACTTTTTTTACATCAGAGATCGAAACGCCTGCTTTGTCCAAACAGTCCTTCATGGCAGCTGGTACATTTTGCATAGCATATTCATACACTTTGCGGCCTTTCATTTTGATATAGCGTACATCCTCGTCTGATTGGGGTTTATTGCTCTTTCCGAAAAAAAGATAATAAGCTTCGTCAACACAATGACTTTGTACGCTTGCAGAAAGTATTCCTGCGGGACCATTTGTGGCGGGTCGATATTCTAGAATAGCAGCTCCTGCGCCATCAGCAAAAATCATGCTGTCGCGATCAAATTTATCTACCACTCGACTGAGTGTTTCTGTTCCAATTACGAGTGCTTTTTTTGCAATGCCGGCTTTCATAAAAGCATCAGCTTGAATGACACCTTGTAACCAACCGGGGCATCCAAATAAAATGTCGTATGCTACACAAGATGGATTTTTTATTCCCAATTCATGTTTAACGCGTGAGGCCAGTGCGGGTAAAACGTCTGTTTGAATGGTTCCATTTACTACGTTTCCAAAATTATGAGCTACGATAAGTTGATCTAGTTCCTCTGGATTAATACCACTTTCGGCAATGGCTTGCTGCGCCGCCCATACAGCCATATCTGATGCAGTAGTTTTTTCCTCTGCGTAACGTCTCTCTGCAATCCCTGTTATCTCTTTGAACTTCTGGACGATCTCTTCACCAGGCGCTTCAATTTTCTTCTCATCCTCCGCATAAAAGGTTTGTCCAATAAACTCTTTATTAGTTTTCACAATGGGTGGGATATAGCATCCCGTTCCAGTGATAACGGTGTGATTAGCCATATATGTAAATATAGTTCGCTTTGGCAAGAACGTGTGTTAGTACGGGTAGAAGTCAAATATCTTCTTACTTTTACGACTCAAATTACAACTATGTCCAACCAATTGCTTAAAGGGAAAAAAGGAATCATTTTTGGAGCACTGGATGAGCGTTCTATTGCCTGGAGAACAGCGCTTCGTTGTTATGAAGAAGGCGCTCAAATTGTTTTGACTAATGCGCCCGTTGCACTTCGCATGGGAGAAATCAATAAACTCGCTGAAGCATGCGGTAATGCGCCTGTGATTGGTGCAGATGTAACGAATATGGATGATCTTAAAAACCTATTCGAACAATCCATGCAACATTTTGGAGGAAAAATAGATTTTGTGCTTCACTCAATTGGAATGAGTTTGAATGTGCGAAAAGGAAAGAGTTATACGGAGATGAATTATGAGTGGAACTCAAAAACATTGGATATTTCTGCAATGAGTCTACACCGCGTATTGCGTACTGCTTGGGATTTGGATGCATTAAACGATTGGGGAAGTGTAGTAGCCCTTAGCTATATCGCTGCGCAACGAGTATTCCCCGATTACAATGAAATGGCTGATGCTAAGGCATTGCTGGAGAGTGTGACGCGTAGTTTTGGTTATCACTATGGCGTAAAACGTAAGGTTCGAGTTAATACGGTTTCACAATCACCTACTCGCACCACTGCGGGCAGTGGGGTGAAAGGATTTGATGGATTTATGAATTACGCAGAAGCCATGAGTCCGTTAGGTAATGCAGGAGCTGATGACTGTGCTAATTATTGTGTGACTTTATTTAGTGATATGACACGCTTTGTAACGATGCAGAATTTATTCCACGATGGTGGATTCAGCTTTACCGGCGTTACACAGACTGTTATCGAGCAGATGGAAAAATAAGCGACGAATTAATATTCGTCTTCATTAAATAAGAAGTCATCCTGCGTAGGATAGTCAGGCCAGATGTCTTCGATTGTT
This sequence comes from Chitinophagaceae bacterium, assembly GCA_044375755.1. Lineage (GTDB taxonomy): Bacteria > Bacteroidota > Bacteroidia > Chitinophagales > Chitinophagaceae > JJ008. The sequence goes on along the minus strand of JBILMC010000150.1, from coordinate 1,689 downwards.
TCGTACACATCTCCTTCGTCTTCCAATTCCTGTAAGTTTTCGACAACTTCAATGGGTGCACCTGAACGAATCGCATAATCGATTAACTCGTCTTTTGTTGCGGGCCAAGGAGCATCTTCCAAAAATGAGGCTAATTCAAGTGTCCAAAACATAGGTCCAATTTTGCGCAAATGTAATTGGATTAGGTTATTTTCCAAATAACCTTTCTACGAACCCCATAATTGACTGGTTTTTGATAGTTTCGGGTACTTTATTTTAAGCTGTGTTAGTTGCGACTGAACTATATAAAAAATTTGGAGCACTCGAGGTATTGAAAGGGGTCTCCATTAGCCTTCAAAAGGGGGAATTGGCCACTATTGTGGGACCATCGGGTTGTGGAAAGAGTACCTTGCTCCACATACTTGGTACACTGGATACACCTGACAAAGGGCAAATCACGATGAATGGAATAGATTTTTCGAATTTAAAGGGGAAACAACTCGCTGCTTTTCGCAATAAACACATTGGGTTTGTTTTTCAGTTTCATCATTTGTTGCCTGAGTTCAATGCGCTAGAAAATGTTTCTATTCCTGCTTGGATTGCCGGACGAAAAAAGAATGAGGTAAAAGAAGCGGCTACTGACCTGCTGAAAAAAATGGGATTGGAAAACAGACTCACACACAAGCCTTCAGCGTTGTCAGGTGGAGAACAGCAACGTGTGGCGGTGGCTAGGGCATTAATCAATAAACCTTCTATCGTATTAGCAGATGAGCCCACTGGTAATTTAGATTCTGCGCATGCACGAGAGTTACATCAGTTGTTTATTTCATTAAAAAACGAACTGGGACAAAGCTTTCTTATTGTCACTCACAACGAGGAGTTAGCAGCGCAAAGTGATCGGGTCTGGTCGATGCGTGATGGACAGATTGTTTAGGCTTTTTGTAATCGTGGTTTCCAAGGCACTTCTGGCGCATTTAATAATTTACCTGTGTAGCGTGCCAGTACAAATAAATAATCACTAAGCCTATTTAAATAGATGATTACAAGAGGTTCTACAGCCAAACCCTCATAGCCCATTCGTACGCAACAGCGCTCTGTTCTACGGCAAATGCATCTTAAAATATGTAATTGAGAAACGGTAGGATGCCCAGAGGGAAGGATAAAGCTTTTCATCACGGGCAGCTCATTTGTCATCCGATCAATTTCTTTTTCTAATAATTCCACATCTGCTTCGATAAGATCTGGGAGTGCAAATCCTGGTTCCTTTTCGGGATCACATGCAAGGGAGGACCCAATCGTGAACAATCGATCCTGAATTTCCGATAAAATTTTTTTGCCAGCTTCATCAGGAAGCAAATCCAGACAAAGTCCAACATATGAGTTTAGCTCATCGACTGTACCATATGCTTCTATACGTAAATGTGACTTGGGTACTTTTGTTCCTCCAATCAGCGACGTAGTTCCGCTATCTCCTGTTTTGGTATAAATCTTAAACGCCATGTAAAATAGGGTCGTGTTTTAAGACCCAAATTTATTGTAACAATGGCGAAGACCGAAGGTTCGGTTCCTTCAAAAAAAATCAGGAATGAGCTGGAGCTTTGCTAAAGAGTGGATTAAGCTTGTCGGTTTCTATAACCCCATCTCTTAAACGAACAATGCGGCGGGAGTGGTTAGCTATGTCCTCTTCGTGTGTAACAACTACAATGGTAT
>JBILMC010000016.1:0-12791 GCA_044375755.1 Chitinophagaceae bacterium | reverse complement strand
ACTATCCAAATTTCCAGTAGGTTCATCTGCGAGAATAAGCGAAGGATCGTTGACAAGTGCTCGGGCAATCGCAACGCGTTGACATTGTCCACCCGATAATTCGTTGGGGCGGTGATGGCTACGATCTGTCAGTTTCACCAGCTCCAACATCTGCATGGCTTTTTCTAATCTTTCTTTTTTCTTCATACCCGCATATACCAAGGGTAGTGCTACATTTTCTGCAGCTGTTAAACGGGGTAGCAGATTAAATTGTTGAAAGACGAATCCAATTTCTTTATTACGAACTGTTGCCAATGCATCGTCTGCCATTTGGCTAACATCATTATTGTTCAAAACATAACGTCCAGCAGTAGGCGTATCCAAACAACCAATGATATTCATCAGGGTGCTTTTCCCCGAACCAGAAGGTCCCATCAGCGCAACATATTCATTCTTAAAAATATCCAGTGAAAGCCCTTTGAGCACGGGTAATTCATGTTTGCCCATGAAATAGCTTTTTCTGATTTCTTCCAAATGAATAATTGGGTTTGACATATGTTGTTTTTACTGGCAGAGACAAAGATAACTCATCCCTTTTGCTATCTTCGCCCCCAATGGACAAGCAGAAGCAAATAGTGATGAGCGGTATACGCCCCACCGGATTTTTACATCTGGGAAATTACTTTGGGGCCCTGCGTAATTATGTTCGTATGCAGGAGGAGTACACATGTTATTTTATGGTGGCCGATTTGCATTCATTGACCACTCATCCGGACACACGGGAACTCAAAGAAAATGTAAACAGAGTCTTGGCCGAAAATATTGCATGTGGGTTGGATCCTGAAAAAGTAGCGTTGTATTGTCAAAGCCATGTGCCTGAAACAGCAGAGTTGTATTTGTATTTAAATATGCTCGCCTACAAAGGGGAGTTGGAAAAAACGGTCACTTTCAAAGACAAGGCTCGTTTGCATCCCGAAAACGTAAATGCAGGACTACTCACCTACCCAGTGTTACAAACTGCAGATATCATTCTTCATCGTGCTGCGCTGGTGCCAGTAGGAAAAGATCAGGAGCAACATCTTGAGATGGCGCGCAATTTTGTACAGCGATTTAATCATCGCTATGGGGAAATTTTTCCGGAGCCACACGCTTTCAATTATGGGAGTGAATTAGTGAAAGTTCCCAGTTTGGACGGTGCAGGAAAAATGAGTAAGAGTGAGAATAACCTGGCTACCTTGTATCTCTCAGATGATGATGAGCTGATTCGTAAAAAAGTGATGAAGGCTAAAACAGATGCTGGACCTACCACACCTCATTCAACCAAGCCTGATTATATTGAAAATATTTTTCAGTTGATGCGATTGGTTAGTGATCAAGCAGTTGTGAAGAGTTATGAGACTGCTTTTGATGATTGCACAATCAGATATGGTGATATGAAAAAACAACTGGCCGAGGACATGATTCGTTTTATTTCTCCCATTCGTGAAAAGGCAGAAGGTATTCGGAATAATGCTACATACCTGCGTCAGGTAATGGAGGCCGGAGCTGAAAAAGCTCGTACCAGCGCGCGTGCAACGATGACGGAAGTTAGGAGCGCAATGGGTCTTAACTATTACTGATTTTTCCTACTTTTAACCCCCACCTAAAATAGGGCATCGGATACCGGAATGGCAAAGGCAAAAAAACCCAAACACATTGCAGTAGCAGGTAACATCGGAGCGGGTAAAACCACGTTGACCGAGCTACTAAGTAAACATTACAAATGGATTCCGCATTTTGAGGACGTGGACCATAACCCCTACCTCATGGATTTTTATGAGGATATGCCCCGATGGAGTTTCAATTTACAAGTGTACTTTTTAAATAGTCGCCTTCGTCAGTTGGTGGAAATTCAGCAGGGTACAGAAACCGTAATTCAGGATCGTACCATTTATGAAGATGCAAACATTTTTGCACCCAACCTTCATGAAATGGGTTTGATGAGCAAACGTGATTTTGATAATTATTATAATTTTTTCCAAACCCTTAAATCATTGGTGCAGCCGCCAGACCTTTTAATCTATTTACAAGCTTCTGTTCCTACATTGGTAGGTCAGATTCAAAAACGAGGACGTGATTACGAGGAGAATATTCGTCTTGATTATCTTAAAAAACTCAACGAATACTATAATAAATGGATCGGTGGCTATAAGGAAGGAAAGTTGTTGATAATCGATGTAGATAAGAACAAGTTTGCAGAGCGTGAAGAAGATTTAGGGGATATCATCAGTAAAGTTGACGGGGCCCTATACGGTCTCTTCTAATAATAATTATTTTTCATCGGGCGCTTCACAGGCCTCTCAACCGATTGTTGCATGAAATACCATCCGCTGAATCCCGAATTATTCAAGCAGAACAGAGAACGTTTTGTAAAAGAATTACCTGCTCGAACTATTGCCATTTTTGGAAGTAATGACGCATTTCCATCCAATGGAGATGCCTTACATGCCTTTAAGCAAAACAGTGATTTGTTTTGGCTCTGTGGTATTGAGCAGGAAGACACGATGTTGATATTATTTCCAGACAATCCGGATCCCAAATACAGAGAAGTGTTGGTGTTGGTACGCCCCAATGAATTAAAAGAGAAATGGGATGGTCGCCAGTTGCGAGTGAAAGAGGCACAGGCAATCAGTGGGATTTCTACCATTGTATGGTTAGACAGTATAGACGCACTTTTACAACCATGGATTCATTTAGCTGATACGATTTGTTTGGATAGTAATGAAAATGATCGCAAAGCTAGTTTGATTCGAAGCCGGGAATATCGTTTTATTGATGAAATTCAACAACGATATCCCTTGCATCAGTACTACCGCGCTGCGAAAATTATGCGTGAGGTAAGAGCTATTAAAACTTCCCACGAAATAGAAGTACTTGAAAAAGCAATTCATATCACTGAGCAAACGTTTCGAAGACTATTAGGATTTATCCGTCCAGGTGTAATGGAGTATGAAATTGAAGCGGAGATTTATCACTCCTTTTTAAATCAACGAGCAACCGGACCTGCGTATCATAGCATCATTGCCAGTGGAGATCGTGCACGCACATTACATTATATTGCCAACAATCAAGTCTGCAAGGATGGTGAGTTGTTATTGATGGATTTTGGTGCAGAGTACGGGGGCTACTGTGCGGATTTGACTAGAACGGTTCCTGTAAACGGCAAGTTTACACGTAGGCAAAAGAATATTTATAATGCATGTCTTCATTTGCATAATTACGCAAAAAGTATTTTGAAGCCAGGTATTACTATTTTGAATTACACGGATAAAGTGGGAGAGGAAGCTACGCAGCAGTTTTTGAAATTAGGTTTGTTGCGTAAGTCTGATATAAAAAATGAGGATCCCGAAAACAGAGCGTATCGCAAATATCTTTATCACGGCATCTCGCATCATTTAGGAATTGATGTACATGACCTGGGTACCCGAACTTCTCCAATAAAACCGGGTATGGTATTTACCATTGAGCCAGGTATATACGTTGAAGAAGAGCAGTTGGGTGTACGTATTGAAAACAATGTATGGATCACCCGTACAGGCAATAAGGATTTAATGAAAAATATCCCTATTGAAGCCGATGAGATCGAGTCACTAATGAAACGATCTGTATGATCAGACAACTTCCGAATTTATTCACCTTATTGAATCTTGTTTTTGGCTGTATGGCTTGTGTGGCTGTTTTACAGCCTGGCATTATTTTAGTAGCCGATCCACAGGGACAGTATTACTATGATTTGCCACCGCAAATTTGGATGGCATCCTTATTTATTGGTGCAGGGGCGGTAGTCGATTATTTGGATGGTTTTCTAGCTCGTTTGTTAAAAGCGGGATCTGAAATGGGAAGAGAATTAGATTCTTTGTCTGACGTGGTAACATTTGGGGTGGCACCTTCACTAATACTATATCAATTTCTTCGTCTCTCATTTGCTGCAGATCAAGAAGCGCTCGATCAAACCACCATTGGGCTTCTGCCCGCTTTTTTTATTCCCGCTGCCGCCGCATGGCGCTTGGCACGCTTCAATTTGAATGCAGGTGCTGGAGTCCCTACCTATTTTCAGGGTTTACCCGTTCCTGCCGCGGGTCTTTTTGTTGCTTCACTTCCACTTATTTACTGGAATGTCAATGAGGCTTGGGTCCTATCTACTCTTTTAAGCCCATTGTTTTTATATGCTGTGATTGCATTGCTCAGTGGACTTATGATTTCTAAGATTCCCATACTGGCTTTCAAATTCAGCTCCTATACCTGGAAGGAAAATAAATTACGTTATAGCATTGTATTGCTTGCCATTGTTCTTTCAGTTTTCTTAAAATGGCTGGCTATTCCACTCACGATTGTGGGATACGTTCTCTTATCTTTGTTTTTTAAAAAACAATTTGCATGAGCTATCGAGTAGAAATAAAAGTAATGCCTCACAAAGAATTGCTAGATCCGCAAGGTAAAGCTGTGTTAGGTGGTCTTTCTAATCTTGGATTACAGAGTGTTTCAGACGTAAGGGTAGGAAAAAATATCACCTTGCTAGTCGAAGCTTCATCGGTAGATCAGGCAGAAACAATTGCACGAGAAGCAGCAGAAAAATTACTTTCTAACCCTGTGATGGAATATTTTGAAGTTCATGCTGAAAAAGCCTGAGCAGACAAAAAAATAATAACGTGACGGATTCAATATCTATAGATCAAAATCCGACAGAACAACACGCACTTTCGTCTCTATATCTGGTTCCGACTCCCATTGGAAATTTACAGGACATTACGCTTCGTTCCCTTGCTGTTTTAAAAGAAGTAGATCTGATTTTAGCCGAAGACACAAGAACGAGTTCCGTTCTTTTGCAACACTATCAGATTCAAAAACCGATTACTCCCTTTCATCAGCATAATGAGCACAAAGTAGTTGACCACTTAGTCCAACAACTTGCTGCAGGAAAAAAAATGGCCTTGATTACGGATGCGGGAACTCCTGGTATTTCAGATCCGGCATTTTTATTAGTTCGAGCTTGTGTTAAAGCTGGTATTCGAGTGGAGTGTTTGCCCGGTGCTACTGCATTTGTTCCTGCGTTAGTCAATAGTGGAATACCTGCCACGCGTTTTTGCTTTGAAGGATTTTTACCCCTCAAAAAAGGGCGTCAAACCTTATTGAAAAAATTAGCAGAAGAAGAGCGCACCCTAATTTTTTACGAATCTCCCCAGCGATTGTTGAAAACACTTGAAGAGTTTTGCATCTATTTTGGTGAGGATAGATCTTGCAGCGTTAGTAGAGAGTTGACGAAACGCTTTGAGGAAAATTTCAGAGGAACTTTACGAGAGTGTGTCAATCATTTTTCGTCTAAAACTATAAAAGGTGAAATCGTTATAGTGCTTGCTGGATTATCTTAACCCTATTTAATTGTTTACCTATGCGTCGTCTATTCTTCTCCCTCATTTGTGTCGCCATTTTAACAGTTGCTTCAGCGCAATCAGGCTACTGGCAACAACGTGTGAATTATGCCATGGAAGTAGATATGAATGTCCAAACCAATCGATTCACCGGAAAACAGCGACTGGACTATTGGAATAATTCACCTGATACGTTACATCGTGTATTTTTTCATTTGTACTTCAATGCTTTTCGTCCCGGAAGTATGATGGATGTGCGTAGCCGTAGACAAGGAACAATTCAAGTAGGACGCGGGGTAGATTGGGATCAGCGTGTGAAAGATCGAATCGTCAATTTGAAGCCAGATGAAGTGGGAGAGCAAACCGTTCATGAATTGAAAATGAACGGCCGGGTTCAGAAACTGATCAATCATGAAACTATTTTAGAAGTTGTATTAGATAAACCAATTGCGCCGCGTTCAAAAGTGGTATTTGATTTAAATTTTGAAGGACAGGTTCCGCTACAAGTACGTAGAAGTGGTCGAGATAACGCTACCACAAAAGTTCGCTATTCGATGAGTCAGTGGTATCCAAAAATTTGTGCATATGATGAAGATGGGTGGCATCCCACTCCCTATGTGGGTCGTGAATTTTATGGTGTTTGGGGAAATTATGATGTGAAAATTAAAATCGATCGCAACTATATTTTGGGAGGTACAGGTTACTTGCAAAATCCAGAGCAGATCGGATACGGCTACGAAAAGAAGGGTCAGGCTGTAAATAGACCTACAGGTGAAAAACTGACTTGGCATTTTTATGCGCCACAGGTACATGATTTTATGTGGGCGGCAGATCCCGAATACATACATCGCACTCTTCGTATTCGTGACAGTATTCCCGCTACAAAAACTTCTCCTGCTATTCCTGAGCTGACATTGCATTTATTGTATAAACCCACCAATGAAAAAGCGGAGAATTGGGAGAAAATATTAGCCGATGCCGCTCGTGCATTGCCTTTTATCGAAAAACATTTTGGTGGGTATCCTTACAAACAATATTCTTTCATTCATGGCGGTGACGGAGGTATGGAATACCCAATGTCTACATTATTGATTGGGCCAGGGGCGTGGTTGCATGAATGGATGCATAGCTGGTATCAGGGGGTATTGGCAACCAATGAGTCATTATATGCCTGGATGGACGAGGGATTTACAACGTATGCGGAGGATCGCATCTCTGCTTTTCTGCAGCCTGATACAGGATTTGCACACCTGGGATCATACCGCGGATATGTGAATCTTGCAAAGAGTGGAAGGGAAGAACCGCTGACTACCCATGCGGATCACTTTAATACGAATGCGGCTTACAGTACTGCATCGTATTCAAAAGGAGCGGTATTTATGGAACAGTTGGGATATGTTACAGGTGCAGGTATTCGAGATCAGATTCTGTTAGATTACTATGACAAATGGAAATTCAAACATCCTACTGTAAATGATCTCATCCGATTGGCAGAAAAAAGAAGTGGTATGAAGCTAGATTGGTATAAAGAGTATTGGGTGAATTCTACTAAAACTATTGATTATGCAATTGACAGTTTGTGGGAAGACGGAAAAGAGACATTAATCAGAATAAAGCGAGTAGGTTTAATGCCAATGCCTCTTGATGTTCAATTGACATTTACAGATGGCTCACGCGAGTTGCATTACATACCCCTTGATTTACAATACGGCGAAAAGCCCGTTGAAGATTCATCGCTACCGCGTAAAGTATATTCTCCCTGGAAATGGACACATGCAACGTACACGCTATCTACTACAAAAAAATTAGCCACTGTTACGTTGGTAGACATTGATCCTTCTCAGCGATTAGCGGATATTGAGCGAAAAAATAATCAATTGAAGCTGGACTGGTCCACGCCCACTCCTGTTACTGTGAAATAAAATCAGCGAGGTACATAGAGTAAATATTTTTCTTGAAAAAAGGGAAGTGGAAACAACTGTGTGATTTCGATTTGACGAGGTCTGGTTCCACTTTCTTGGATCTCTTGCGTAAGGTCTCCTCCTTTTAGGCAGATCAAGCCGGGTACATGCTCATTGTCCTCTACCGAAGAATGATTATTTAAGAGAGGCTTGCCCCATTTCCATAGCTCTTTTAAGGGAGCAACGGCCCTAGAGACAGCATAATCAAACTTTCTGTTTTTGATTTCTTCTGACCTGGTATGTTGCGTGGTTAAATTCTTTAGTCCTATTGCTGTTGCTACGGCGTCTACAACTTTTAGTTTTTTAGCGATACTGTCTGTCAAATGAAACTGTACATCCGGAAAAAAAATAGCCAATGGTAATCCGGGAAAACCACCACCTGTTCCAATATCAATAATTTGCGTATCTGGTGCAAATGAAAATACGGCAGCTATACTCAAGGAGTGTAAGATGTGACGTTCGTATAACGCGTCAATATCTTTTCGCGAGATCACATTAATTTTTTCATTCCATTCTCGGTAAAGTGCGTCTAGTTTTTCTAGCTGTGCAAGTTGCGTGGAGCTAAAATCAGCAAAGTACTTTGTGATAAGTTCGACTCCAGTGGGTTCGGCAGAAGGTGTAGCAGACATGATTAACTCCAGCTTTTGGCAGGTCTTCTCCACAGCGCAGGGAAGAAGATGAGGTAATAAAAAAACATCCACATGTCTAAAAAGATGAACCAAGGCCAGAGGTCTTTTTCATCAAGTTTAGCCATGGATTTATATAGAATGACTGCTTGTGGTATCAACTTTATTGCAGCTACTGCAGTAACCCATTGCCAATTACAAAAAAAGAGAGTCACTCCTAGTAAAGGGTAGAATAAAAACTGTGAAATGAAATAGAGACCCAATAAAAATTTATGGAGCGGTTTATAATATTTGGCAGTCGTGTAGTGTCTTGATTTTTGACGCAACCAACTTCCCCACGTAGTTTTTGGTATGGACCGCGTGATTGCCTCTGGTTCAATGACCACTGCAGTATTTCTACTATTGGCTAGTTTATTGATGAATAAATCGTCGTCGCCACTAGGAATATGATTGATGGAAGAAAATCCTTTGTTACGTAAAAAAAGATCTTTTCGATAAGATAAGTTGCGACCTACACCCATATAAGGGATACCTGCCAGCGCATAGGAAAGATACTGAAGTGCCGTGTGGAAGGTTTCAAATCGAATTAATTTATTGAGCAGGCCTTTTCTGCGATGATAGCCTCCATATCCTAAAACTATTTCTGTTTCTTCTGTGTAAGCATCTTGCATTTTTTCGAGCCAGTGCTCGCTGGATGGAACACAATCTGCATCGGTGAGTAAAAGAATTTCATAATTGGCTTCACGAATGCCAATAGAAAGAGGATATTTTTTACCGGAAATCAACTTTGCTTCCTGCGTCAATTCAACAATGTTTAAATTTTTAAAGGTTCGTTTCAGTTCTTGTAAAATGAATTTGGAGTCATCAACGGAGTTGTCATTCACCACAATCACTTCTTTGCTGCTGGGATATTGTTGCACTAATACACCCGGGAGGTTGCGTGCTAAATTTTCATCTTCGTCTCGCGCACAAATCACAACGGATACAGGGTGCTGACGTTGTGAACTTTTTTCTTTTTTTCTATGAAAAGCAAGCCGGCTAAAAAACCAGCCGTAATAAAATAATTGAATCAGCGCAGCTGAGGTAAAAAGGTAAAAAATGGCGTCTCTCCAGTCTATCAACAACATGGGGGCGAAGATAATAAGAACCTTGTATCTTGCGCGGATAATGGCAGCCTTACAATTCACATTGGAAAAAACAGATCGGGTTACCCAAGCACGAGCAGGTACTATCCGTACCGATCATGGTGAAATCTCGACACCCATTTTTATGCCAGTTGGTACGGTGGGCAGTGTCAAAGCCGTCACCCAGCAGCAGTTGGTGCAGGATGTTAAGGCGCAAATCATTTTAGGCAACACCTATCATTTGTACTTGCGTCCGGGTTTATCTGTTTTGGAGGCTGCTGGCGGATTACATTCATTTATGGGATGGAACCGCCCCATTCTTACTGATAGCGGAGGTTATCAGGTTTTTTCATTAGCGGGTACCCGAAAGATTAAAGAAGAGGGAGTCACCTTTCAGTCTCATATTGATGGAAGTGCTCATTTGTTTACACCAGAATCAGTAATGGATATTCAACGAAGTATTGGCGCCGATATTATTATGGCTTTTGATGAGTGTCCACCAGGTGACTGTGACCGAGCTTATGCCACCCGCTCACTGGCATTGACTCACCGCTGGCTTGATCGCTGTTTCGATCATTTTTCCAAAACGGAACCTCGTTATGGTTACACGCAAAATTTATTTCCCATAGTACAAGGCGGTTCATTCAAAGATCTTCGAAAAGAGTCCTGCGAATATGTTGCTGCAAAGGAGGCTACTGGCAATGCAATTGGGGGATTAAGTGTGGGTGAGCCTGAGCCTGTGCTTTATGAAATTTGTGGTTGGTGTTGTGAGCATCTGCCTGCGGATAAGCCCCGCTATTTGATGGGGGTAGGCACCCCTTGGAATATTTTAGAATGCATTAGCTTGGGAGTAGATATGTTTGATTGTGTGATGCCTACGCGCAATGGCCGCAATGCCATGCTTTTTACTAGTGAAGGAGTTGTTAATATTGACAACTTGAAGTGGGAGAAAGATTACTCTCCGCTGGATAGGGGTATCGACTCTTCGGTGAGTGAATTTTATAGCCGCGCTTATCTGCGACATTTAATTAAATCAAAGGAATTTCTGGGGTATACCATTGCCAGTATTCATAATCTAGCTTTTTATCGTTGGTTAGTTACTGAAGCTAGAAAGCACATTTTGGCAGGTGATTTTGAGTCTTGGAAAAAAGAAATGGTTCCTCGTTTACAACAACGATGCTGAAATCTTTCCTTTACTTTTGAGCATGCACCAACTGGACCGATATATTCTTAAAAAATTTCTGGTCACTTTCATTTTTTGTATGTTATTGTTTACAGTAGTGGCCGTTGCGGTAGACATTAGCGAAAAAACTGACGATTTTGTGCAATCCGGCTTAACCTCACGTCAGTTGTTTGATCAATATTACATTGGATTTATCCCTCATATCTGGAGTTTATTATTCCCCTTATTTGTATTTATCGCTGTAATTTATTTTACATCGAAAATGGCCACCCAATCTGAAGTGATTGCCATTTTATCGAGTGGAACCAGTTACAACCGCTTTTTAAGGCCTTATTTGGTGGGAGGTATATTGCTGGCACTTCTATGGTGGGTAGGCAACCGCTACTGGATTCCAAAAGCAAATATTATTCGGGGACACTTTCAGTCTACCTATTTAGATCGAAATGATCCCTCTCGTTTTGTTTCCTATACTAATTGTATTAATTGTTTTTATCTGCGTGTTGACACGAACACCTTTATTGGCATTCGGGACTACGACACTGCCAGCAAGAGTGCCCGTGGATTATTTTTAGAGCGAACACGTCAACAGCAATTAGTTTATAATCTGAGAGCTGAAAATATGCAGTGGGATACATTGACCCGTAAATGGAAACTCTATCGGGTTACGGAAAGAGATTTACTGGCCGTGGGTGAAAAAGTTCGCACGCATGATACATTATTATTGAATATCAATCTTCGACCAGAGGAGTTAAGACGCGATGATTATTTAAAAGACAAATTGTCCACTCCTGAATTAGTAGCTCATATTAAACGAGAGGAATTAAGGGGAACGGAGGGGCTGGACACATTAAAAGTGGAGCGTTATAAACGTACAGCTGGTGCATTCAGTGTTATTTTGTTGACCTTGATCGGCGCAACAATCGCCAGCCGTAAAACGCGTGGCGGAAGTGGAATGCACCTGGCGCTGGGTATTATAATTGCTTCCCTCTTTATCATGTCCGACCGCTTTTCAACCGTTTTTGCTGTTAAAGGAAATTTGCCTCCTTTTTTAGCTGCCTGGCTACCCAACCTGGTTTTTTCAGTAGTTGCTTTTCGCTTGTATCGCAGCACTCCCAAATAGCAAGAATTTACTTTTCATTAAGTTTTGTCAGGGAGACAAGGGGGCGTAATTTTGCGCATCTAATTTCAATCATTAAACATCTTGTCATATGGGTATCATGAAGGATCGTTTCCAAGCTAAGGCGGATGCGTTGGCTGCGGACATTAAGAACATCTTAAAAGAGAATGGTAATAAAGTAATCGGTGAAGTGACCCTCTCACAGATTTATCAGGGAATGCGTGGCATTACTGGCTTAGTAACTGAAACATCATTACTAGATGCACACGAGGGTATTCGCTTTAGGGGTTATTCTATTCCGCAATTACAGGACAAGTTACCCAAGGCACCCGGAGGTAGTGAACCATTGCCCGAAGGATTATTCTATCTAATGATGATTGGCGAACTTCCTACTGAGGAGGATGTAAATCACGTAACAAATGTTTTACAACGCAGAAGCCATGTGCCTTCACATGTTTTTGAAGCCATTGATGCACTACCGCTCAATACACATCCAATGACCATGTTTGTCATTGGTGTGATGGCACTGCAAACAGAAAGTTATTTTCAAAAGCGATATGCAGAGGGGATCAATAAAAAAGAATACTGGCTTCCGGTATTTGATGACAGTATTGTATTACTTTCTCGTTTACCTCGTATAGCTGCTTATATCTATCGTCGTAAGTATAAGAACAATGATCACATACAACCCAATGGCTTATTAGATTGGGCAGGCAACTTTGCGCACATGCTCGGTTACTCTGATGAAAGCTTCAAGGAGTTGATGCGTTTGTATATGACTATTCATGCTGACCACGAAGGTGGAAATGTTTCTGCACACACAACTCATCTTGTTGGATCAGCATTGAGTGATCCATATCTCGCCTATGCAGCAGGAATGAATGGACTAGCGGGCCCATTACATGGCTTAGCTAATCAGGAAGTGGTGAAGTGGATTTTTGAAATGCAAAAAGAATTAAACACAGATGAACCCACCAAGCAACAAATTGCTGATTACGTTCAAAAAACATTGAGTGAAGGGAAAGTAGTACCTGGTTATGGACACGCTGTGTTGCGTAAAACTGATCCTCGTTTTACGGCACAAATGGAATTTGGAAAAAAACATATGCCGGATGATAAGTTAGTAAACACGGTATGGAATATTTATGAAACCGTTCCTCCTATTCTACAGCAAGTAGGAAAAATAAAAAATCCATGGCCGAATGTGGATGCACATAGTGGAGCTTTATTGGTGCACTATGGTATGGTTGAATATGAATTCTACACGGTACTATTTGCAGTGAGTCGTGCACTAGGAGTATTGGCAAGTTTATGTTGGGATCGTGCGCTTGGATTTTCCATTGAAAGACCTAAGTCTGTTACAACAGATGCAGTAAAACAATGGTTGCAGGGT
>JBILMC010000102.1:0-4941 GCA_044375755.1 Chitinophagaceae bacterium | reverse complement strand
TTAGCATTCAAAAGGGAAGGTTATACCAACAGCGACATCAACCTCAAAGACACTTTAGAGAGCCTCACCTATGTGGGATTTTTAAACTTTCTGCGTAAAAATTTCACTTTTGCCATGGGCGAATTTGCCTCCTCCCTTTCCATGGCTTCTTTTATTTCCAAGGCCAAAGTCATGATTCCAGAGGTAGAGGCCAGTATGTTGGTAAAAGGTTCAGCGGGTGTGCGTGCCCAAGCTATGGATCCGGCAGGCAAATTACTAATGGATTTTAATGTAGAGCGAGAAGGAAATCAAGTTCACGTACTCAATGCCCCCTCGCCAGGAGCAACATCATCACTGGCCATTGCCAGCTACATTATTGATAATTATCTAAATGAGCTTTCTTAGTTCATTCTGGCGTTCCCATTTCGGTGAGTAGTCAGCACGTTGGAAGATTGTTAGTTGTAAGTGAATTTTTATATGTCTTTTTTATGATGTATTACAGCGTGTAGCATAAACTAATTTGATTTATATAGTCGCAGAGAGCAAAACCTATTAATATGTGTGGAATTGTTGGTGTTTTTAACCTGAATGGAGAACCTTTTGGTTTGTCAGCCCTCAAAAAAATGGCTGATGTGATCGCTTACCGTGGGCCTGATGGGGATGGTTATTTTACTGAAGAGAATATTGCTATAGCACATCGTCGACTTTCTATTTTAGATGTATCAGCGCGAGGTGCACAACCAATGACCTCGAAGAATGGAGATTGGATCATCACTTTTAATGGCTGCATTTATAATTTCTTGGAGCTCAAACAAGAATTACAAGCTAAAGGCCATGAGTTTGTTTCAACTACTGACACAGAAGTAATCGTTGAAGGCTTGGCAGAATATGGCCCTTCCTTTTTCCAGCGGCTAAATGGCATGTTTGCTATAGGTGCTTGGCACAAAAGTGAAAAAGCGCTCTATTTATCGCGCGACCGTTTTGGCGTGAAGCCATTGTATTATTGGTTTACCGGAAAAACCTTGGTGTTTGCTTCCGAAATCAAAGCCATCATCAAACACCCGGCATTTCAGGTAAAACTCAATTATTCTGCACTGAACGAGTATTTTACCTTCCAGAACATGTTTACTTTTCACACCCTTTTTGATGGGGTGTGGATGTTGCCCCCTGCCAATACGGTACGAATAGACGCTGCCAGTTCAGGCGTAGAACACCGTTCGTGGTGGGACTATGATTTTTCGAACGCCGACGAATCCATCAGTTTTGAAGACGCACGCAGCCATACTGAGCATTTGTTCAAGCAATCCGTAGCCCGGCAAATGGTGGCCGATGTGCCCATAGGTTCGTACTTGTCGGGTGGCATGGATAGTGGTTCTATCACTGCCTTGGCAAGTACCCATGTACCCCGTTTGGCTACCTTTACCTGCGGTTTTGATATGAGTGAGGTGACAGGAGTAGAAGCCAATTACGACGAACGTCGTGATGCTGAACTGATGGCCAATCATTTTAAAACCGAACATTACGAACAGGTTTTAAATGCCGGAGACATCCGGTGGTCGCTTCCACGCCTGGTGTATCACCTCGAAGATTTGCGCGTCGGTATGAGTTACCCGAGCTATTACATCTCGAGGTTGGCTTCTAAATTTGTAAAAGTTTGTCTCCAAGGTACCGGCGGCGACGAATTATTTGGAGGATATCCCTGGCGATATTATCGAGTGTTCAACTCAGTAAGCCAATCAGAATTTTTCGATTTGTACTACGATTTCTGGCAGCGCTTGGTACCCGATAACCAACGTGAATCGCTCTTCACGCCCGAAGTATGCAAGCAAGTAGACCTCAAGAAACCCCGCGAAATATTTGAACGGGTATTTACCTTCAATTCAAGCTTAAAGTACGACCGCCCCGAAGACCACATTAATAACTCGCTTTATTTCGAAGCCAAGACCTTTTTGCCCGGTTTGTTGCTGGTAGGTGACAAGTTATCGATGGCCAATGGCTTAGAAGAGCGTTTCCCCTTCCTCGATAACGACTTGGTTGATTTTGCCCAAAAAATACCGGTGAAACACAAGCTTGGCAAACTTGAGCAAATGATGAGAATCAACGAAAACGAGGAGAAAAAACGCATTAAGGCCTACCGCGAATTCGATGATGGCAAAAACGTACTCCGTAAGGCCATGATGGGGTTTATGCCTGAAAGAATCTTGAACCGTAAAAAGCAAGGTTTTAGCGCCCCCGATGAAAGCTGGTACAGGGGTGAAAATGCAGCATACATCCGCGAATTACTTCTCGAAAAAAAAACCGTTTCGTCCGATTATATCAGCCAGACTTACATCCGCAAAATTGTGAAAGAGCATACCGAAGACCACATTAACCACCGCTTGATGATCTGGAGCTTCATGAATTTTGAGTGGTGGTGCAGGATTTACTTGAATAATGAAAACTATGATTGAAAATACCAAAAAAATAAAGATTGTCAAGTCTTTGGTTATTCGAGCTTTCCTTTTTTTGTGGGAGATAATTTATGTTTTACCTCTTTTTTTTATTTCTGTTTATGCTCGTTTTCGGAAAAAGCGGATAGATGTTGGCTTAGGGCCGGAACCTTTGATTAATAACGTTTATCATAAAAGAGCTCTTAATTTATATGGTTATTCGGCCGAAACTTTTGTAGACGCAGAGTGGCACATAACAGGAGAATTTGACGTTAAGTACATTTATAAAAATAAGTATGCTTCATTTCTATTACTAAAGATATTCTACATTGATTTTATAAATGTAGTTTTAAGGTATAAAGCTATTTATATTTATTTCAATGGGTGCTCTTTAAGACGAACGCAATTAATTTGGCGATTAGAGCCTTACTTGTTAAAACTCGGAAAGGTAAAGATTGTGGTAATGCCATACGGAAGTGATATTCAGTTACTAGAGTATTCAAAAAACTTATATTTTAAACATGCACAGGTTTCTGACTACCCATCTTTTAAAAATAATCACGTACGAATTTCTCTTTTAAGAGATTTATGGACTGAAGGAGCGAGCTATGTAATATCCGGATGCGAATGGGTAGACTATATGTATCATTGGGATAAACTGCTTGTTGGTCATTTTTCTATTGATTTGAACAGAATAGATATTATTGCAAATCAGAATAATATAAGCGACCGTGCATTTCAAAATTCTAAGCCTTTTAGGATATTACACGCACCCAATCACAAAAGTATTAAAGGCAGCAAGTTTGTGATATCAGCCGTTGAAAAATTGGTTAAAAAGGGCCATAACGTTGAGTTAGTTTTAGTTGAAAAAAAGTCGAACCATGAAATAATCAATCTAATACTAGAAGAAGACTTAATAATCGATCAACTTGTTATTGGTTGGTATGCAATGTTTGCAATTGAGGCAATGGCCCTAAGTAAACCGGTTATTTGTTATTTGAGGGAAGATTTGTTATCCTTTTATAGATATGCTAATTTAATTCACGTTAATGAACCTCCATTGATAAATGCTAACCCTGCTAATATCGAAGAAGTAATTGAATCGTGTTTGTTAGGTGTAATCGACTTGAGCGTGTTCTCATCGAGGGGCAGAGAATATGTTCAGCGGATTCATTCTATCGAATTTATTGGCGAGGCATTTAATGAGATTAATTCTATTTTATCGATAAAACCTTCCTTATTATAGGTTGCCAGGTTATGTAAAGTATTAGTTGACTTCCGGGGGTATTCTTGATAGTAGTTTGGTCGTTAATTTGAAATTTATTTTCTCCTTTGTATACTAAATAAAGAATCGTTTTGAATGAATTGTAGTATTGCCATTTTTGAATGGGGTTGTTTTGTTTAATAGCAAAAAAACTAAAGCACATCTAAATATTTTTATTCTTGATACTAAAATCATTGACGAAAGATTCTATAGTCTATGGTGGTGCCGACTTGGTGGGTAAGATTATTAGTTTCTTCACCTTTCCGATTGTTGCAAGCATTCTTAGCCCTAAGGATTATGGCGCCCTAGAGCTATTGTTGACAGTTACAGGTTTATTAGGACTAGTAATGAATGCGGGAATGAATAATTCAGTACAGCGGTATTATTGGGAATCTGATTCCAATACAGAAAACATTAAGATCTCCGTAGTTACATCTGGCTTTGTCATCTTATCAGTCCTGGGGGTGGGGGTTATATTACTAAGTTCCATAGTAATTCCACTTTTTTTGTACTTTTTTAGTGAAACAGATATTGGCTTAACGAAAGTCGGTATTTGGAGTGCAGTCACTTTAATGGTTTTTACTCAACTTTTTCAATATAATTTGGATATTACACGTTTACATTTTGCAAAGTGGAAATTCTTTCTCTTATCGATTGTTATACGAACGCTGAGTGTTTTTGCTGGGTTGATTGCTGTTGTGAAGTTCAAGTTGGGTATAGAAGGATTGCTGATTGCTCAGCTAATTGTTTTAGTTCTTGCTGTTCCATGGAGTGTTTTTTTAGTAAAAGCAGATTTTAATATATCGTCGCTTAGTTTAGAGTGGATCAAGAAGCTACTCAAATTTGGAGTGCCGTTTATTTCTGCAGGACTTGCATTTTGGCTTTTTGGTTCCATGGATAGATGGATGCTTTCTTTTTTAAGCACCGTTGATGAGGTTGGGATTTACTCTGTTTCGTTTCGGTTTGCTTCTCTGGTCATGTTTGTCTCGTCTGCATTTGGGCAGGCTTGGAGTCCTATCGCTTTTAAGGTAAGGAGTGATTATCCAGATTTATACAAGAAGTTATTTGGTGATGTATTATTGATGCTGATTGTAGTAATGTTGGTTATTTGCTCTTTTTTAGCGTTGTTTGCAGGGGAATTGGTTGGTGCATTTATGCCCTCTATTTACCTTCCAAGCGTCTTACCATTTGTGATTTTAATTTTAGGAATTTCTTTTCAGTCCACCCAGCAGGTTACTGCTATTGGAATTTCAATTGAAAAGAAAACTT
>JBILMC010000041.1:0-8643 GCA_044375755.1 Chitinophagaceae bacterium | reverse complement strand
TGGAGGAGTGTATGGAATATATTCAACAAGACGAGTGTATCGAAGTAACGCCCAACTTTATTCGTATGCGTAAAGTAGTGTTGAATGAAGAAGAGCGTAAAAAGGTACAAAAGAGAATGGAAGCAGAAGCTTCCTAATTTTGTAGCTGGACAGGTATGAAAAAAGGAATTGTATTTCTGCTGTTTTTTTATATGACTCCTATTTTATGGGGGCAATGTTCTATTTGTACAAAAACGGCTCAGCAATTAGGAGAGGGACCTGCACAGGGAATGAATACGGGAATTCTTTATCTCGCATTTGCGCCCTTTGCTATTGTAGGATATATCGGCTATCGTTGGTGGAAAAATAATCAACTCAACTGATCAAAAGCGATTAGCGAACTGGTACAGATTAAAATCACCTTTCTCTTTTTCTGCTTTTATTTTCTCAAACAAAAGTTCACGATTGACTTCTTTCATTCGTTTGGCTTCAATTAAACGGTAAGCTCTTTCTGCTAAAAGCCTGTTTCTTTTTTCACTTTCTTTTGGTGTGCTAGATAGTTCACAAAGTGTTGTATACACCTGTGCTACTCCTTCATTACTGGTTGCTGTTGTTTGGAGGATAGGAATTTCTTGTTGTTGTCTACTAAATGCAGGAGCCAACATTCCTTTTAAATGATTGACAAAGCGAGTGGCATCAGGACGATCTGATTTGTTGACAATAAAAAGATCTGCAATTTCCATGAGACCCGCTTTCATGGTTTGAATTTCATCACCTCCTTCTGGAACCAGTACAACCGCAGTTACATCTGCCAATGCAGCAATTTCTATTTCACTCTGTCCTACTCCCACCGTTTCGATAATGATAAAATCAAAGCCCGCTTGTTGTAATAGCTCGTTGATTTCAATAATTTTTGGATGCAGACCGCCCAGCGATCCTCTTGTTGCAAGTGAACGGATATACACATCGGGATGAGTGTACCATGATGTTAACCGAACGCGATCTCCTAAAATGGCACCTTGATGAAAAGGAGAAGAAGGGTCAACACAGAGCACGGCTACTTTTTTTCCCGCATCTACTGCATGCCCAATTAATTTGTCCAGTAAGGTGCTTTTGCCGGCGCCCGGAGGTCCGGTAATACCTATAACAGGGGTTGTTCCGGCTGGTAAGATCTTTAAAAGATCTTCATAACCCTCTTGTTCGTTTTCAATAATAGAAATAAGACGAGCTAAGGTTTTTCTATCTCCCGATTTAATTTGTTCTAATTGGACAGACGCATTCATTGCTTATCGCTTCTTCCTTTCAAAGGTAAGCGGGAAACGCCCTAATTTTAACCCATGCAACCTGTAACAGGAATTTCGGTGGTCATTCCCAATTATAACGGGGTTGACTTATTGCCGCAGATCCTGCCTGCTGCTGAAGTGGCGCTTCAGGCAACGCGATTGCCGTTTGAAATTATTGTAGCAGATGACGCCTCCACTGATTTATCGATCTCCTTGTTGCAACAAAAATTTCCTTCCGTTAAGATTGAATCAATCTCACACAATGGAGGCTTTTCAAAAACAGCTAATCGAGGAATACAAGCTGCCAGCTATCCCTGGGTACTCTTACTCAACAGTGATGTAAAATTGACTCCAAACTATTTTGAACAATTACTCCCTTATACCACGCAAACAAACTGCTTAGGTGTTACTGCGCGAATAGTTGGATGGAACGACGAAACCATACAGGATGGTGGAAAGTATCCCGTATTTCAGGGAGCTAAAATCAAAACCAGTTACGACTTTATACCCATTGAACCTGTCACCACCACTGCGTTATTCCCTTGCTTTTATTTATCTGGGGCAAATGCTTTTTTAAATAGAGCTATTTTTCTAAAAATTGGTGGATTCAATGAATTATTCTCGCCCTTTTATATTGAAGACACAGAATTATGTTTACGGGCGTGGCGCTTGGGGTATGCCAGTTATTATGAACACCGCTCTGTTTGTCGTCATCGCACTTCTTCTACGTTGGGTATAGCGAGTCGTAAAAAAGAAGTGCTGCGTGTGTACAACAGAAATAAATTTCTATTGCATGCAATTCATTTGGATGGTATCTATCTTTTTAGTTGGATGATTCAGTTGAAATTCGAGTTGATTTTTCGGTTGCTCACTTTTCGCTGGCAACCACTCCAGTCGTTTATTGATTTTTTAAAATTGATTCCTGCTATTCGACAAAGTCGAAGGAATTTGCGCAACTTGCAGTCAACTGAAAAGTTGAAAACTGTTCCTGTCCTTTTTTCTCAATTACAAAAACAGTTGAACGAACAGTCCATTGAATTATTCAAACGATAACATGGCGCAGTACGACCTTTTGATTGTTGGAGCTGGATTGTATGGAGGCGTCTTTGCGCATGCCCTTCATCAACAAGGATTACGTTGTCTGGTTATTGACAAGCGCGGGCATATTGGGGGCAACACCTATTGTGCTCGCAAAGAAGGAATTGATGTACATGTTTACGGTGCACATATTTTTCATACTAACGATCAGAGTATTTGGAATTTTGTCAACTCTTTTGTTCCCTTTAATCGATTTACCAATTCACCATTAGCTGTGCACAAGGGGAAGTATTATAATCTTCCCTTTAACATGAATACTTTTTATCAATTGTGGGGGCTAAGTGATCCACAACAAGTAAAAGAAAAGATTCAACAGCAAATTCAACAGGCTCGTATTACGCATCCCCGTAATTTGGAGGAGCAGGCAATCAGCCTGGTTGGCAAAGATGTTTATGAAGTATTGATCAAAGGCTACACTGAAAAACAATGGGGACGTCCTTGTCATGAACTCCCTTCCTTTATCATTCGTCGTTTACCCGTTCGATTCACTTTTGATAATAATTACTTTGATGATCGCTACCAAGGCATTCCTGAAGGAGGATATAATAAGTTAACAGAAGGATTACTGGCAGGATCAGTTATTGAATTAAATAAGGACTATTTACAGAATCGTGACTACTTCAACAGCTTAGCTACGCATGTGTTGTATACGGGTCCTATTGATGCATTTTATAATTATCAGCTAGGAACATTGGCTTATCGTAGTTTACGTTTTGAAGAGGAATTATTACCAATTGATAATTACCAAGGAGTGGCGGTTGTTAACTATACAGAGCGCGACATTCCCTTTACACGAATTTTGGAGCACAAGCATTTTGCATTTGGCCGTCAGCCTGTTACTATCATTACAAGAGAGTATCCACTTTCTTGGGAAAAAGGATTAGAACCCTATTATCCTGTAAATGATGAAGCAAACAATGCGTTGTACAAAAAGTACAAAGCACTAGCAGAACAGGAAAAAAATATTGAGTTTGGTGGACGATTAGCTGATTATAAGTACTATGACATGCATCAGGTTATTGCAGCGGCGCAAGTGCATGCGCGAAAGTTTTTGCAAAAAAATTATCAGCGATGAAAATTATTGCACTGATTGTTACGCATAATCGGCTGCAGTTGTTGCAAGAGGCTATTGCTGCGCTACAAAAACAAACCTTGCCGGTTGAAATTTTAGTTGTCAATAATGGGTCTACGGATGAAACTGCACAGTGGTTATCTACACAGCCCGTACAAGTAATTACGCAGCAAAATGAAGGTGCATCCGGTGGATTTTTTACAGGAATCAATCAAGCCTATTTGCAGGGCGCAGACTGGATTTGGGCTATGGATGACGATACAATTCCATCACCCAATGCAGTAGAAAAATTAGTAAGTGTTGCGGAAAAATGTCAAGAGGCTACAACTCAGGTCGGTTTTTTAGTGAGCCAGGCGAACTGGATCGATGGGAATTCGCATTTGATGAACATCCCTGATTTCAAAACCAATTCTCTTTCAAATTTATTGCCTCTTTCGGAGATGAATATCCGGGAAGTGCAATCTGCCAGTTTTGTTTCTTTATTAATTGCAAGACAGGCTGTAGCCACTTGTGGGTTGCCCATTCGGGAATTTTTTATTTGGGCAGACGATACGGAGTATACAACGCGTATCACTCGTTCAGGACTAGCTGGAATATATGTTCCTGAAAGTATTGTTTTACATAAGACTGCTTTCAATTATAGTGCTGATTTGTACGAAGCAAAACCATCCGAAGCGATCAAGCATTTTTATGGTATTCGTAATAAACTGTATTGCCGAAGAAAATGGAAAGGCGAGTTCTCGTTTTGGAGAAATATCCTTAAACATTTAATCATTTTCCCAATCAGAATTATTCGCAAACGTCGCGATCATCGTTGGAGATTTATAGTGATCAATTGGAAAGCTACCCTTGCTGCAATATTTTTTAATCCGTCCATACAAATGCCCGCATAAAAAATGCGAATCACCATCATACTTCCATTTCCTGTAACAAAACCGGTAGGAGGTGCGCGTATTATGTATGAGTATGCTAATCGGTTTGCAGAACGTGGGCATAGTGTTGTCGTGTTACATGCGCTTCGACGTCCTTTTAAAAAAATGAAATCGCCGCTCTGGTGGAAACGATTACTCTTTTTAATACGGGGTGCAGCAAGGCCTAACTGGTTTGCTTTGGATGCTTCCGTTGATTCGCGAATTGTTAATGAAATAACTGACCCGTTTGTTCCGGAAGCAGATATTGTATTTTCTACCTGGTGGCAAATGACCTATGCCATTGCAAAACTTTCTCCTTCAAAAGGCATTCCTGTTAATCTGGTTCAAGATTTTGAAAATTGGGGAGGGCAAGCCGAAAAAGTGCTGGATTCCTATCGATTACCTGTGCAACAAGCTGCTATCTCCAATTGGTTATTGAAACTGGTTGAAAAAGAGTCAGGCCAGCGCGTAAAACTTTTACCCAACGCTATTGATACGAAAAGCTTTTATTTACAACAATCATTGAACAGTCGTCAACCTGATTCAGTTATTGCATTGTATTCGGAGGAAAAAAGAAAAGGGACTTCCTACATACTTGCTGCGTTGCCGCTATTGAAAGAAAAATATCCTTCTCTTCGATTCACTTTTTTTGGGGTCTATCCCCGACCCGATTCACTTCCTGTATGGGTGCATTATTTTCAAAAACCTACGAACCTCTCTCAACTTTATAATGAACATGCCATCTTTCTTTCTGCCAGCTTAGGCGAAGGATGGGCTTTACCTCCGGCAGAGGCAATGGCTTGTGGATGTGCTGTTATTTGTACTTCCATTGGTGGTCATGCCGATTATGCAATTCAGGAAGAAACCGCATTATTGATTCCAACTACTGATACTAATGCAATTGTCGCAGCTGTACTAAAAATGATTTCTCAAACAGACTTGCGTATTCAGTTAGCAGAAAGTGCACGTCAACTATTGATGGAACGATATGATTGGAGCCGTTCTGTCTCTAGTGCATTGGATTGGTTTGCCTCATTGCAAAAAGAATAACTTTGCCGTATGTCAGTTACACTTTGTTTTGATTTGGGCAACACAAGAAAAAAGGTGGCCGTATTTGAAGGGGCAACCATCCGAGAAGCTTTGACTATTCGAGACGAAAGCAAAGAAACAATCGAGCAATTGATTTCAACGTATCGTCCTGTAAAATCCATTTTATCATCGGTAATCAATCATGATCCTGCTTTAGAAGAAGTGTTGAATCGAGCTACGCGTTTTCACAAACTCAGTCATGCCACTAAACTTGGATTTACTACACCCGTTGGAAAGCCAGAAACAATCGGTGCCGATCGATTGGCAATGTGTGCAGCTGCCGTTCATTACTATCCAGAGCAAAATAACCTGATCATAGCGTTGGGGTCTTGTATCACGTATAATTTTATAAGCAGTCAACATGCCTTTTTAGGGGGTGGAATTTCTCCGGGTTTGGAAAT
Organism: Chitinophagaceae bacterium; assembly: GCA_044375755.1. Lineage (GTDB taxonomy): Bacteria > Bacteroidota > Bacteroidia > Chitinophagales > Chitinophagaceae > JJ008. The sequence continues at coordinate 2,810 of JBILMC010000041.1, read as the reverse complement.
GCGCTTGAAGTCCCTTAATAACTACACCGCCCTGCTCCCACTTGTAAAACCAGATGCGGATGTACCCCTAATTGGCTACGATACGGCTACTAATATCCTCTCCGGGGTTCTGAAGGGGATGGCTTTTGAGATCGATGGCTTTATTGATGCCTATAAAACCCGGTACAGGAACTTTAACGTGGTCTTAACCGGGGGGGATTTACCCTATTTGGCTACCCACTGTAAAAACAAGATATTTGCGGACCCTGACTTAATCTACAAGGGGCTCTATGCGATCAGTGAAGTCAATAATCCCTAAGAAAATCAATTTGTTAAACAAGTCGATTTTAGCCTCCGCCCTGCTGGGACTCTTGTTCTCAGGTACTTTGCTAGCGCAGGATAATTCCCCCTATTCCCGCTATGGAATTGGCGATTTAACCCCTATCACGAATATCAATAATCGCGGTATCGGCGGAATTACTGCAGGGTATACCGACCCACTTTCTATCAATTTTAGCAATCCCGCCTCTTTTTCTTCTTTCCCAGCTTGGAAAGAAAAAAAGTCCAATAAGCTTAGCTCTGGCCGTTCAATTCTTGACATGGGTATCAATATTGATAACCGGACGTTGAGAGATGCTTCCAGCACTTCAGGATTTACAGCCAGCAATGCTGTTTTTTCCTATGTACAAGTTGGGATGCCACTTCGAAAAAATTGGGGGATGAGTTTTGGGCTGCGTCCTGTTTCTCGCATTAGTTATAAAGTGGATAAAAGCGAGCGTTTACGTGACCCCCGCACAGGTTTACCGATTGATAGCTCTTTGACGCATTACAAAGGAGATGGCGGTGCCTATATGGCGTCATTTGGTACTGGACTCGCACTTTACAGTCGTGAAAAAAATGGACTAGAAGAAAAATTGAGTCTTGGTTTTAATATTGGCTACCTATTTGGAAAAAAAGATTACAGCAGTCGTCGCAGTTTGATCAATGATACGGTCTCCTACTACCAGGCTAATTTTCAGTCGCAAACAACCTATGGAAAATTACAAGCTAGTGCTGGCGTTCAATATCATACTCCATTGAGTAAAAATATTATGTTGACGCTAGGAGCCTACGGAAACTTAGGCCAGGAGATGAATGCCGAACAAGATATTCTTCGCGAAACTTTTTATTATTCTCAATCACAAGGGGAGGTTCGTTTGGATAGCGTGTTTGATATACGTGGTAAAAAAGGAACGATTGTATTGCCTGCTTCTTATACACTGGGATTTGTTTTACAAAAATTTGCAGTGCCCAATAAAGAAGGGGGATGGATGATTGGAGCCGACTTTAATAAACAAGCTTGGAGCAAGTATCGTTTTTATGGACAACCCGATTCCTTACAGGATACATGGGAATTAAGAATGGGCGCACAAGTCAGTCCGGTTCCCAGCCGTAATTATTTTACTAATGTAAACTATCGCTTTGGCTTTTTTGTAGGACCTGATTATGTTCATCTGAGTAGAACAACTCCACGTTATGGAGCAAGCTTTGGCCTAGGTCTTCCTGTTTCTATCAGTAGACAGGCCCCCAATCAAATTACGTTTATCAATGTAGCGCTAGAATATATCAAGCGAGGAAATAAACAAAACCTATTACAGGATAATCTTTTCCGTATCTCACTTGGTTTTTCTTTGAGTGATATCTGGTTTATCAAGCGTCAATATGACTAAGTCCTTGCGGACACTTTTAGGGGGCCTATGGCTGCTGGCATTCCTATCCTCTTGCGAGAATGACGATCGTGTTTTACGTGACTGGACACGTCAATTACGTCTTCGAGAAGAAGCAACCAATATCGAAAGCTCAATAAGTCAAGAAGGAAAATTACGCGCACGTATCAAAGCTCCTTTAATGATTAAAGAGGCAGGCGATACAGTACAAATGACATTTCCTCAAACATTACATTGCGATTTTTATGATGATAGCGCACAAATAGAATCAAGGCTTGATGCACGATTTGGAATCTATTACGAAAATCTCAATAAAGTTTTTTTGCGCGACAGCGTGGTGGTTGTAACTCTCAAAGGCGACACTTTGGTTTCGCCCGAATTATGGTGGGACCAGAACACAAAACTTTTTTATACGGATAAGTATGCTAGCTACCGTAGTCCTGGTCAGCAAATTGTAGGGGGCAAAGGACTAGAAGCCACACAGGATTTAAAACGAATCACGTTTAAATCTACCACCGGACTTGTTAATGCTCCACAAGCACAATAACCGCGTACCTTTACATTTCTCAAAACTAGATTACTATGGTATATCGCAATATGGGCCGTACAGGTCTTCAGTTAAGTGTACTTTCATTTGGAAGTTGGGTAAGTTTTCACAAACAAATCAACGATAGTATTGCCGACGAATTAATGGGACTTGCGTACGACAACGGTGTCAATTTTTTTGATAACGCAGAGGTATATGCGTTAGGCGAGAGTGAAAAAATGATGGGAAGGGTTTTAAAAAAGAAGGGATGGGATCGTACATCTTATACCGTTTCTTCTAAAGTATTTTGGGGATGGAGAGGAAAAGAAAACAAACCCAATCAATTTGGATTAAGTCGTAAGCATATTACTGAAGCTTGTCATGAAGCACTCCAGCGCTTACAGACGGATTATCTGGATTTATATTTCTGTCATCGTCCAGACAAAAATGTTCCTATTGAAGAAGTGGTGTGGACCATGCATAACCTAATTACACAGGGAAAAATTCTTTATTGGGGAACAAGCGAGTGGAGTGGTGTTGAGATTATGGAGGCGCATCGAGTGGCACAACAATATGGATTGATTGGTCCTACGGTTGAA
>JBILMC010000027.1:0-10833 GCA_044375755.1 Chitinophagaceae bacterium | reverse complement strand
TTGAGAATGAATTCTTAATGGTTTACAAAACGGTGGGATTAGGTACCACTATATGGAGCCCCCTAGCCTCTGGAATGCTTACTGGAAAATACAACACAGGCGTACCGGATGATAGCCGTTTTGGGATTAAAGGATTTGAATGGTTGCGTGATCGTTGGATGCAGGATAAAGTGTTGGACAAGGTAAAATCACTGGGAGCCCTGGCTACAGAATTAGGTACAAACTTACCTGCTATGAGTATTGCATGGTGTATCAAAAATCCAAATGTAACCACAGCAATTTTAGGAGCAACTAAAAAAGAGCAGTTACTCGAAAACTTGAAAGCGCTGGAGGTAGTTGAAAAGCTGACGCCCGAAGTAATGCAACGTATCGATGAAATTACCGGCACTAAACCGGTACTTCCCGAGTATTAAAGTATAAACTAAAGCCTATGTCATTTGCTGGCAAAACCGTTGTAATTACAGGTGCTACACGTGGTATAGGTAAGGCTATTGGACTTCGCTTGGCTCGTGAAGGTGCTAACATTGTCATTGCGGCCAAAAGCATTAAAGAGAATCCAAAATTGGGCGGAACCATTTTTACTGCTGCTGCAGAAATGGAAGCAGCAGGTGGAAAAGCCTTAGCTATACCCTGCGACATTCGCTTTGAAGAACAAATTCAACAAGTCATTGATAAAGCAGTAGCCACATTTGGAGGAATTGATATTTTGATCAATAACGCTTCAGCTATTTCACTGACTGCTACAGAACAAACGGAAGCTAAGCGTTTTGATTTGATGTATGATATAAATGTGCGCGGGACATTTTTAATGACTAAAGCATGCATACCCTTTTTAGCCAAAGGAAAGAATTCTCACATACTAACGCTTTCTCCTCCCTTGAATCTACATCCCAAATGGTTTGCGAATCATGTTGCATACACAATAAGCAAGTACGATATGAGTATGCTTACCATCGGATGGGCCTGTGAGTTCAAAGACCAAGGAATTGCCGCTAATTCGTTATGGCCTCGTACTACTATTGATACGGCTGCTGTAAGAAATTTATTAGGGGGACAGATGCTGGCCAATATGAGTCGCAAGCCAGAAATTTTGGCTGATGCTGCATATTATATTCTCTGTAAATCTGCTACTTCTTGTACGGGTAATCTCTTTATCGACGAACAAGTACTTGCTGCGGAAGGCATTACCGATCTTTCTCATTATGCAGTAGTGCCTGGTGCCGAATTATACACTGATCTTTTTGTAGAGTGATTATTTCTGCTCTGAAGACTCGTCTTCTGTAAATGTTTTTTCCGGACGCATTTGAGGAAAGAGCAAGACATCTTGGATGGATGGATTATTAGTAAACAGCATACATAGGCGATCAATACCGAATCCTATCCCTGCGGTTGGCGGCATCCCATATTCTAATGCACGCAAAAAGTCCTGATCTATAAACATTGCCTCGTCATCTCCGCGTTCAGCTAATTTAACCTGCTCTTCAAAACGCTCGCGCTGATCAATGGGGTCGTTCAATTCGCTGTACGCGTTGGCAATCTCTTTTCCATTGATCATGAGTTCAAATCGCTCAACTAGTCCTTGTTTATCACGATGCTTTTTGGTGAGAGGACTCATTTCAACGGGATAGTCGATGATGAATGTAGGTTGGATGTAATGTTTTTCACATTTCTCTCCAAAAATCGCATCAATCAGTTTGCCTTTACCCATTGTGTTGTCTACCTGAATATGCAATTGTTTGCATACTGATCTAAGTTGTTCTTCGTTCATGCGACTCACATCAAAACCAGTATGCTCCTGAATCGCATCATAAATACTAATTCGTTTGAATGGGGCTTTGAACGAAATATTTTTATCTCCAACGGTTACTTCTGTGGTGTTACAAACATCTAGGGCAGCCTTTTCTAATAACTGCTCTGTAGTTTCCATCATCCAGAAATAATCTTTATAGGCTGTATAGAATTCAAGAATAGTAAACTCTGGGTTATGTGTTCTATCCATTCCTTCATTTCGGAAGTTGCGACTGAATTCATACACCCAATCAAATCCACCCACAATCAGTCTCTTTAAGTAAAGCTCATTGGCAATACGCAAGTAAAGGGGAATGTCAAGTGCATTATGATGCGTAATGAAAGGACGTGCAGCAGCACCACCAGGAATGCTTTGCAAAACAGGAGTATCCACTTCTAGTGCACCGTGTTCATTCAGGAATTGACGAATTGAATTGATCAGCTTGGTACGTTTGATGAATGTGTCTTTTACAGCCGGATTGATAATCAAATCAGCATAGCGCTGACGATATTTAAATTCGGGATCAGTAACTGCATCAAATGTTTGTCCTTCGGCCTCTTTTACAATTGGAAGGGGACGAAGTGATTTACTTAGTAAGGTGAATTCTTTAACATGTAAGGTCAGTTCTCCCGTCTTTGTGCGAAACACATATCCTTTCACCCCTATTAAATCTCCAATGTCGATTAATTTTTTCCAAACAATATCATACAGTGCTTTGTCTTCGCCGGGGCAGATGTCATCTCTCTTAATGTATAATTGAAACCTTCCTTTTGAATCCTGAATAACAGCAAAGTTTGCTTTGCCCATATCTCGCACACTCATGATCCGGCCTGCTAAGCAACATTCACTAAAAACAGCAGCATTTTCATCAGTAAAATTTTCTTTGATATCGGTAGAGTACGTGTTGACAGGAAAAAGAGGAGCCGGGTAAGGCTCAATTCCCATCATGATCAACTCGGCCAATTTCTCACGTCGTAACTGTTCTTGCTCTGATAATTGAATCGCACTCATTTTTAAAATTTTTCGCGCGCAAATTTATTTGTTTCAACCTTGTTTACAATAAGAAAGCCTCCCGGATAGGAGGCTTTCTTTATTCCCGCGTAGCGGGAATAATTATTTATTTTTAACCCAATAGCTTACACGCAAACCCATGAAATGGTTGCGGATTGCATCATTCCCGTTTGCAACAGGGATAATGTTACGAAGTCCAATGGTGTAATTGTAACCAATTGACCAACCGGCTTTGTTACGGAAACCGATCATCATGTTAACACCCCAATCGGGTCCTTTAAAATCTGAAGCAGCCTGCGTGCCAAAGCTTACAGAACGCTTTCCACTTTTTACAAAATCATTTGTTGAGCCAGAAACAGGGTCTGTGTCTAATAGGCCGTTCTCCACAAACGAAGGAAGGTCAGCAGCAAAAGTGGGACCACCACCTGCATAGAAAACACAACCTTTATCTTTTTTCAAATTGTATAAAACATTTGCTTGCAATTCTGCATAGCGAAGGCTCCAGTAGTTTTTTTCTTTGAAACTTACATTCTGGGTTCTACCTTTTTGTGCATAAAACAATCCAGGTTGAAAACTGAAATTACTTTTAGCAATAGGTGTTTCCATGAGTAGTCCAAGCGTATAGCCTACTTTTTGATCATCCTTCATCAACGCACCACCTTTGGTTCCATATTGATTTGCCAAGGTAATTCCGCCAGTTACACCTACACTTGATTTTTGTGCAAAAAGTTGAGCGGGCGTGCTGACAACAGCGAGAGCCAAAAGGAAAAACAGTTTTTTCATATCAGTTTATTTGGTTCAGCAGAATACGGCAACCTAAGTTAAGCATTTACTACTTAGGCTGTTGCGCGCAAAGGTATTTTAGTTTTCCTAAACTTCCGCAGGATGGATCGGATAATATTTCCAGGTCAATAATAATTAAGTGACTGTAAATCAAGATACTATTGAGGATAGCAATACTTGCCACGCCGCCTGGGTGTCTCCATTGGCTAAAAGGTTGCTTGCATGCCGGTGCAGTTCCTTTTCCATTTCCTCAGGATTTAAAGAAAAGTACTGTATGATCTGTTTCAAATGATCATCCTGGTAGGTGGGGTCTACCATAGGAATGGCGGTGATATTAGCTAATTGCCCCAGGTCATTACCCGAAAGAATTTTACTATGACGGATAGAGGATGGCAGTGCATCAATCCCCATGCCTAATTCAGTGTTGGGTTTAGGGACCTGAAACAAACTATGTTCATTCACAACGGAGTACCAATCACCACCTAGCCTGGCTACAAGTGGTAGATTGTGCGGATCCATTTTGTGATCCTTATCGAGTAGGGAGTCATCGATATGCATACAAAGCACCTCGCAGATCACTAAATTACCTGCCCCGCCTCCTGTGCCTAGTGGTTTTATTTCGTTTACCTTACACTCCAACTGAATTTTACTCTCTTTTACAAGCGGGGGTTTTATTCGCGAGGCTTTTACTGGAGTAAATCCTGCTTTCTCAAATTCATTCACTTGTTTTGGAAATTCACAACTGGCTAACGATTGTTGTTGCACCATGTCCAGTGTAACGATATTGATTGCAACCTCTGGTACTTCTAGTACATTTTCCAGCGTATGCTTTGTGCTGTTGTCACGCACGCGTCGAGCGGGTGAAAAAATAACGATGGGAGGATTGGCAGAAAAAACATTGAAAAAACTAAAGGGACTTAGATTAACGGCACCTGTTTTGTCAATGGTAGAAGCAAAACAAATAGGTCTAGGAGCCACAGCATTTTGCAGGTAGTACTGGCGCTCTCCAGGGCTAAGTGTTGAAAAATCTAAAATCATCAGATACTATGCTTGTTTTTTCTGTTTTAGTATGCTCCAGTTATCTTCTTCTTTCACAATCGAATTATGTAAAATTCCTAATTCCTCAATTTCCATTCAGTTCTAGAAAACACCCTGTGCCTACTGTACCACTTCCTATTACATCACCAGGATAAAGGTCCACACCATAGGAAGCTCTTTCAATAATTTCAGCAAAGGTCCAATCCATGTCTCCCAGATTCCCTGCACTAACTTGTACGCCATTTACTTTACAAGTCATTTTGAGATTCCAGTTTGCGCCTGTATGGTTTGGTTTTGCAGCGATTTGTTTGGGAGCTAGTTCGTCCAGTGTAATTAGCCAGGGACCGATTACAGTTGAAAAATCTTTTCCTTTAGCTGGGCCTAAATTCAATAACATCTCTTCCATCTGCAAGGTTCTTGCACTCATGTCGTTCATGATCATTAATCCGCCAATATGATTATCTGCATCTTTGGCTCGAATATTGCGTCCATGTTTGCAAATGACAATGGCAGCTTCTAACTCAAAATCCAATTTCTCAAAATGATCAGGCATGCAACGAATAGGTCCCGGGCCCTGAATGCTATGGTGATTGGTAAAATAAAAAATGGGGTACTCATCAAACTGCGGAATCATCTCCACTTTTCGGTTACGTCGTGCCGCTGCTACGTGCTGACGAAATGCATACCCGTCCCTGCAAGAAGCAGGAAAAGGTACCGGAGCTAACAAGGAAACTTCGTTGTACGCCTTTGCCTCACTTATACTCCTTTTTCCTTCTTTGATCAGTAATTCACCCGCCTGGGCAATGGGAAAATAATCATCCCAGTAGTTTAGAAAAAGATTCATGCTATTGGGTAGATCAGGGTGTAAAACTTCCATATCGTACACCTTTCCGTTAATCAGCACACCTAATTGTTCCCGTTCTTCTTTTAAATAACTCAGCAGTTTCATAGTTTACACTTTCGCAAAACGAAGTTAGGCATGTTGGCATGACAATCGTCATCGTTACCAATGAAAACCACTATATCTTTGCGGCATGGAATTCGAAAAAATACACAATAAAGGACAGGCCCGGTTATTTAAAAGTGATTTTCTCGAAGCCTTGACTAAATCACATCCATTGGTGATTTGGGGAATGTATATTCCGGTGATGGCTTTTTTGGTAATGCGGGCTGCTGAGCGATATCATTTTACATCGCTTACCATTACATTATTTTTTTTAGGAGGGATGTTATTCTGGTCACTCTTTGAGTATTTCGCTCATCGATTTTTATTTCATTGGGTCCCTAAAACTCCTCGTTCTGTAAAATTTGTTTACACCCTGCACGGGAATCACCATCATTATCCACGTGACCGGCAGCGTCTTTTTATGCCTCCTCTTCCTAGTTTACTCATTGCTTTCGTCTTATTTTTTTTGATGTCATTAGTGATGGGCAACTATGTGTATATGTTCTTCCCTGGATTTATGCTGGGCTATTTACTCTACGGGTCCATGCATTATGCAATTCACGCTTGGAATCCACCTTTCAAATGGATGAAACCACTTTGGCGTAATCATCATTTACATCATTACAAAAGCGAACATCAAGGATTTGGAGTTAGTTCTACTCTATGGGATCACGTATTTGGTACCATGTTCGATCTTCAAAATGAAAAAGAAGACAAGGAAAAAGTAAGATCACTCATGTTTGAGAAAAAGGGTTGATGATTTTTATTTTTCATCAACGCCCCAGCCAAACAATGCTAAATCATATTTAACCGGATCTGTTGCATCAAATTCACGAAGAGCCGCTGTTAGCTCCAGTGCAGTTTGCCAATCCGTTTGTTTTCTTTTGATTAATCTTAACTCCCTGGCCACTCGTGCTACATGTACATCCACTGGGCAGATCAAATCTGCTGGCTTGCTTTTTTTCCAAATTCCAAAATCCACTTTAGATTGATCTGCTCGGACCATCCAGCGTAAAAACATATTTAGCCGTTTACAGGTAGACCCCCGCCTGGGGCAGGGTACATGTTTACGGGTTCGCTCGGGTGCTTTAGAAAAAGAAAAAAAATAATCATGAAAGGCATTCAGTCTGTTTTCCATATTTTCTTTTCCCACTATAAAAGCAGCTTCCAGCGACTTGTTTTTTTCAAAGTGTTTTTGCAAAAAGAAAATGATATAGCGAATATCAATCGGTTGAAAGGTTCGATGCTTAAATGATGAAAAGCGATCAAGATCTTTTGGCTGGTGTTGTTGAATAAATTGAAAAGGAGAACGATCCATTCTGTCGAGCAAGTCTTGACACTTGTTGAGAATTGTAGTACGGTTTCCCCAGGCAAATAAGGCAGCAAAAAAACCTGCAATTTCAATATCTGCAGGTTTTGTAAACATGTGAGGAATAGAAATGGGATCGTTAGGAATAAAACTAGTACGATTGTATTGCTTTAGTTTTTGATCCAATAATTGCTGAAGCGACAATGCTTTCATTTTATCCGATGGCTTGTGCCAGATCTTGAATTAGATCATCGGCATCTTCAATTCCAACACTTAAGCGGATTAAAGTATCAGAAAGTCCATGTTTGATACGTTCTTCGCGGGGAATTGATGCATGTGTCATAGTAGCCGGATGATTGATCAACGATTCAACGCCTCCTAAACTTTCTGCCAGTGAAAAAAGACGAGTGGAGGAGAGCACTCGTTTTGTTTCCTCTACCGAATCTCCCTTTAATTCAAACGAAATCATTCCGCCAAATCCAGGATGATCAGAAAAACCAGGCCAGTATACTTTTTTCACTTTAGGATGATTGCGTAACCAGTTAGCTACTTTTTCTCCATTTTCACAATGTGCTTTCATGCGTAAGCCCAATGTTTTGATACCACGCAGCACTAAAAAGCAATCCATAGGCCCGGGAACAGCCCCACTGCTTTTTTGAATAAAATGTAATTGGTCTCGAAGTCCCTCATCTTTTACAGCTAAAGCACCCTGAATTACATCGCTGTGGCCTCCTAGATATTTAGTTGCAGAATGCATTACGATGTCTGCTCCTAAAGTAAGCGGTTGTTGCAATGCAGGAGAGGCAAACGTGTTGTCAACAGCCAGTAAAATATTATTTTTTTTAGCGATTGCCGCAATCGCTGCAATATCTGATACGTTTATCAAAGGGTTGGTAGGTGTTTCCAACCAGATCAATTTTGTTTTTGGGGTAATCGCACGAGCTACGTTTTCAGAATCTGTTGTGTTTACAAGATGAAAAACGATACCCATCCGCTGAAAAATTTTTGTAAAAAGGCGGTAGGTGCCACCATACATATCATTGCCGCAAACCACTTCATCGCCCGCTGATAAAAGTTTGATCACTGCATCTGTGGCAGCTACTCCACTACTAAATGAAAGCCCATAGTTGCCTCCTTCTAATTCTGCAATGGCTTCTTCCAACGCTTTGCGTGTAGGGTTTTGACTTCTTGCATATTCAAACCCCTGGTTAACACCCGGTGCTGTTTGCACATAGGTAGAGGTTTGAAAAATGGGTGTCATGATCGCCCCTGTGGATGGATCAGGATGTGCACCTGCATGCACAAATCGAGTGGCGGCTTTCCAGTTTTTTTCTTTCATTGGTGCAAAGTACGAATTGGTTGAATAAAATGAATGATCCCTTGTATGAGCAATGGGTGAACAGGAATTGTAGGATCGCTATAGGTTTTGATATTATCCGTTTTTGAGGAGGTCGACACTGATTTGAGTACATGATTCATTTCATCAATGAAAAGCAATGTTGCAGAAGGACGGGCATTGTGGAGAAGTTCAGCATCTTCTACTTTCACTTGAATATCTCTTTTCCCCTGAACAATCATCACCTTACATTTCAAGTTTTTTAGAAGGGTTGCAGGATCGTGTTTAACCCATGAAATCATATAAGGTTGTACAGAGGGTCTAAATAATGAAAACAGATATGGATTCGGTTTTTGAATCCGCTTGCCTTGGAGCAGGGTATCCAGATATACGTTGGCTAATTGTTTAAGACTATCGGGTCCTCCGCCACTCGCAATTTGTTCGCGCAGTACTTGGTCAATCGGTCTGCCTGCTCCAGCTATACTGATGAACCCTTTTACCTTGGTTTGTGAGGCGGCTAGCATTCCAACCAGTGATCCTTCGCTATGTCCAGCAATGTATATTTTTTTATAACCCTGCTCCCGTAGCCAGTTAATCCAGGCTACTACATCATTGACACCATCCATGAATGACATGTTTTCTTCGCGCATGCCGGGGAATTGGCTTTTGCCAATACCTCTTTTGTCGTAACGAAGGGAGGCAATACCATTTTTTACTAAACTATCTGCTAATTGCAACAACGAGTTGTTTTTACCAGGGAGTTGTGTGCTATTGCCATTGCGATCAGTGGGTCCTGACCCCGCAATGATTAAAACCACGGTTCCTTTTTTGGTTTGGCTGGGTGCAAAAAGTGTACCCGACAACTTACCTTCTTTTACTACAATCGTATGATCTGTAGAATCTTTACTAAGTGGTTGAGCTGTTATCAAAAATGGGGTTAAAATATACCATACCAAACCAATGACTCTTTTCATAGCACGTACTTGTTGAATATTTATCTTTGCACCGCCCGCAATGTCTCACGGTATTGTGATCTGAAGGCGGATCAATTTAAACCTATGAATAAAGGTCCGATTTCTAAATTTATCCAACATCATTATCGTCATTTTAATGCAGCCGCTTTGGTGGATGCCGCTAAAGGGTACGAGCAACATTTACTCGAAGGAGGTAAAATGATGATTACGTTGGCGGGGGCTATGAGTACAGCAGAGCTGGGTGTTTCATTGGCCGAGATGATTCGCCAAGGAAAAGTAGATATTATCAGCTGTACAGGTGCAAACCTGGAAGAAGACGTAATGAATCTGGTGGCACATTCACACTACAAGCGTATTCCTAATTACCGTGATTTAACTCCACAAGAGGAATGGGATTTATTAGAGAATCATTACAACCGTGTTACTGATACCTGTATCCCTGAAGAAGAAGCTTTTCGTCGCTTACAAAAACATTTGGTAAAGCAATGGAAGGATGCGGAAGCAAAAGGTGAACGTTATTTTCCACATGAGTTTCTCTATAAAGTAGTTTTAAGCGGTGAGTTGAAACAATACTATGAGATTGATCCTGCCGATAGTTGGATTGTGGCTGCGGCGGAAAAGAATATTCCAATTGTGGTGCCTGGATGGGAAGACAGCACTACGGGAAATATTTTTGCGAGCTACGTGATCAAAGGTGAGCTAAAGGCAAGTACTGTAAAGAACGGAATTGAGTACATGGCTTGGTTAGCAGATTGGTATCGTCAAAATTCAGGTGGAAAAGGGGTTGGGTTTTTCCAAATAGGCGGTGGTATTGCAGGTGATTTCCCTATTTGTGTTGTCCCTATGATGTACCAAGATCTCGAATGGCATGATGTGCCGTTCTGGAGTTATTTCTGCCAGATCAGTGACTCTACTACTTCATATGGTTCTTACTCTGGTGCAGTGCCAAATGAAAAAATCACATGGGGTAAATTAGACATTAACACACCTAAGTTTATTGTTGAAAGTGATGCAACTATTGTAGCGCCTCTCATCTTTGCTTGGATATTGGGCTGGTAATGAATAGTCTTATTGAGAATAAAAAAAGTCCCGCTGATTATGGCGGGACTTTTTATTTGTGTTTATTATATTATTAACGGGGAGGAATTTCTAGTTTAAGATCTCTTTTGAGCATTTCATTTCTGTTAGCCATTTCCCAAGCTGTATAATAAACTAACTGCGCACGTTTAGCCATTAAGGGGTAGTTGATTTTATCAGGTGTATCTGTTGGCTTATGATAATCTACATGTACACCATTAAAATAAAAAATAATGGGAACGCCTTTGTCTGCAAAGTTGTAGTGGTCACTTCTATAGTAGAAGCGGTTAGGATCGTTTGGATCATTGTAACGACGATCTAATTTCATGCCAACATAGGTTGTGTTTATTTGATCTGTAATAGGAGCTAGATCGGTACTGAGTTTATCATCGCCAATGATGTAAACATAATTCAGCGAGTCTTTGTCTTTTAAATAATCGCTTCCAATTCTTCCGATCATATCAATATTTAGATCAACCGTTGTTTTTTCTAAGGGGAATACAGGGTGCTCAGAATAATAGCGACTTCCCCATAATCCTTTTTCTTCGCCACTCACCGTCATAAATAGGA
>JBILMC010000101.1:0-5014 GCA_044375755.1 Chitinophagaceae bacterium | reverse complement strand
AAAAAATTATCGAAGCTCCTCACTCGGCCTACCCAATATGCCAAGGAAGCATTGACACGATTAAAGGTGTGGTATCTATTAAAGACTTATATGTTAATCCCGATCATTTGAAATTGGGAAACACCATGCAGCCTGCGCTGTTTATACCTGAAAATATTTCGGCCTATCAAGTACTGGAGCGATTTAAAACATCTAAAGTTCACTCTGCTTTTATTGTAGATGAATACGGGAGTATTTTAGGAATGCTCACGCTCAATGATATTTTGGAAGCCATTGTAGGAGAAATTCCTCAAGAAGAAGGGCCCGATTACGAAATTACCGAACGCGAAAACGGTAGCTATTTGATAGATGCGCAAATCCCCTTTTATGATTTTCTATCCAAATTTGAAAAAACAGAATGGATGAATGAGGGGGAACAAGATTTTGACACCTTAGCGGGCTTTATTCTTCACCAGTTAGAGCGCATTCCAAAAACGGGTGAAAAACTAGTTTGGAAAGGATTCGGCATCGAAATTGTAGATATGGATGGACACCGAATCGACAAAGTTCTTGTTGAGATAAGTGATTCCATTCGAGAAGAAATGGAAGAATAATTAAAACGTCAGCGTTCCCTTTGACTGGGGGTAGTCCAGCTTAGTGCTTTTTCTTTGACCATTGGTGGTAAAATGAACCAAATTTATTTGATCATCATATAAATCAAATAACAATGAGATATCGAATTGAACTTCTCGAATTTCATTGGGAATAGCTGGAATTTCAATAAACGCATAAACTGCTTCTTTATCGTGCTCAAAGCCCAGATAATTTCCTTTATATCCCTTCCCATTAACCCCAAACCGAACACGCCCGGAGAGGTACTTGTCTACCAATGTATCCATCGCCTCGTGAAACTTTGGGTCAATAAGATCTATTTTTTGCTTGTAAAGCCGAGATAATGTAGTCTCAAAATCGTCCGTGTACAACTTACACTGAATCTCCAGCGTCCGTTCTACCTTATTGTGATTCACCTCTACCACTCCCACATGAAAGGGATGCTCCTTTGGTAAAGTGCCCAAAAAGCTGCTAATCAACCAACCAACTACCAAGAATACCGTTTGCATAATTTATTTTAGAATCACAAAACTGTGGTTTATTTTCAAACCCACATTTTTTGGAAAGTTAAAACTTTAATGCCACTGACCTCATGAATGCCTTTACATTCTATTTCCCGATTGGCTGGGAGCATATCATTAGTGTAGACGCATTGGATCATCAGTTATTCATTATCGCACTCGCAGCGTTATTTACCTGGTCAGATTGGAAAAAAGTACTCATACTGGTGACAGCCTTTACCATTGGACACTCAGTTACCTTACTGCTAAGTGTGTTGGATTGGATACGTTTGGATAGCAAGTGGGTAGAATTTTTAATTCCTTTGACGATCATGATCACTGCAGCCCTCAACTTATTCCAGAAAAAAGAAAAGCAGACCACTTCTATAAACACCTACGGACTCGCCCTTTTCTTTGGATTCATCCACGGGATGGGATTTGCTAACAGTATACGATTTATGCTAGCACAGGATCAGCAAATTGGGTGGGGTCTTTTTGGCTTTAACATTGGACTGGAAGTAGGTCAAGTACTGGTAGTTATCCTACTATTAAGTATAAATCAATTCGTTACTTTTATAGTCAAGCTACCAATAAAAAAATGGAACTATCTTGTATCCAGTTTAGTGCTTGGTATTGCTTTTGGAATAGCAATTAATAGATACCCTTTTTAATTATAAACATTTCAACATGAAAAATTGGATCGTTGTTTCAATGCTGCTAGTTCTGAGTGTCTCAGCCACAGCACAAAACATTCAGAACAATCCGGGAAGTAATCACGGAAACAAGTTCGAACAAATGGGATCTATATTCCCAACGCCCAACGAATATCGTACTGCCAGTGGAGCTCCAGGACCTAAGTACTGGCAACAACGCTGTGACTATGATATCGTTTGCGAGTTAGATGAGAAAAATTTGAAATTGAAAGGAAGTGAAACGATCACTTACTTCAATAATTCACCAGATGTATTGACTTATCTATGGTTGCAGCTTGACGAAAACGAGCACAGCTCGGTCAACAATGCTAATTACCAAGATGCTTCAGCTCTAAGTAGACAACTTAGTGTTCAACGTTTAAAACAAATTGAAGAAGAAAAAGGAGATAACGGACTAGGATTTAATATTACTAAATTGACCGATGTGCTCGGTAAATCGCTGCGCTATACCATCAATAAAACAATGATGCGCATTGAATTACCTACACCACTAAAACCTGGTCAACGTTTTGCTTTTAAAGTAGATTGGAATTATAAAATCACAGACCGGATGACAGTTGGTGGTCGCGGTGGTTATGAGTATTTTCCAGAGGACGGCAACCATCTTTTTACCATGGCACAATGGTATCCCCGTCTTTGCGTATACAGCGATTTTAGAGGCTGGCAAAATCAGCAATTCACCGGACGTGGTGAGTTTGCGCTAACCTTTGGAAACTTTAAAGTACAAATGACCGTTCCTGCAGACCACGTTATACTTTCTACAGGTGAATGTCAGAATTATCCAATGGTGCTAAGTCCCGCCCAGTTAGCACGTTGGAAACAGGCTCAAGTTTCAAAAGAACCTGTTGAAGTGGTTACACTAGATGAGGCAAAAGCAGCAGAAAAGCAAAAATCAACACAAAAGAAAACTTGGGTGTACAAAGCTGATAATGTTCGGGATTTTGCCTGGACTTCTTCACGCAAATTTGTATGGGATGCGATGCCTGCAATCGTAGAGGGTAAAAAAGTAATGTGTATGAGTGGCTATCCTAAAGAAGCGTATGGATTATATCGACCCTATTCTACTAAAGCAGTTGCACATACCATCAAAACATATTCCAAATTCACTATTCCCTATCCTTATCCTGTTGCGCAAAGTATTGAGGCTGCCAATGGAATGGAGTATCCCATGATCTGCTTCAACTATGGTAGAACAGAAAAAGATGGTACGTATAGTGAAGGAACAAAAAATGGTATGCTTGGGGTTATCATTCATGAAGTGGGACACAACTTCTTCCCCATGATCATCAATAGTGACGAGCGCCAATGGAGTTGGATGGATGAAGGACTGAATACTTTTGTTGAGTATTTAACTGAAGAATTATGGGACAATAAATTTCCAAGTCGTCGAGGTCCTGCTGCCTACATTACTGAATACATGAAGCTGCCCAAAGATCAATTGGAACCAATCATGAGCAACAGCCATAATATTGTCCAGTTTGGTCCTAACGCCTACTCTAAACCAGCAACAGGCCTCAATATTCTACGCGAAACTATTATGGGTCGAGAGTTGTTTGACTATGCATTTAAAGAATATGCAAGAAGATGGGCTTTTAAACATCCTGAACCTGCAGATTTATTCCGAACATTAGAAGATGCCAGCGGTGAAGATCTTGATTGGTTCTGGAGAGGATGGTTCTATAGCACCGAAGTATGTGACATCTCACTTGATACAGTTAAATATGCAGTGGCAGACACCTCAATAAACCCTACAGCTGGAAGAGCGGGCTCCATGCGTCGTAATGTAGAAAAACCACAAGTCAATGCATTTGAAGACATTTCAAAAATCAGAAATCGTGAAGACAAGCGTATCAACTTTGCTACGGATGCGGATACTACCTTACGTGATTTCTACTGGCGTTATGCACGCGGTCTTGAACCCTATGACACAACGCAAATTGAAGTAAATTTTCCAGGTGGCGGAATTGAAAAATTGACTAACGAAGAAAAAGCGCTTTATAGCAATTTGCATCAGTATGAACTTACTTTCTCCAATAAAGGCGGACTGGTAATGCCTATTATCATTGAATGGACCTACAAAGATGGCTCTAAAGAGATTGAGCGAATTCCTGCGCAAATCTGGAGACTCAATGAAAAGAAAGTCACCAAGGCTTTTGTTAAGACAAAGCAAGTGGCCTCTATCAAATTAGATCCACTTCGTGAAACCGCAGATATTGACGAAAAAAATAATGGCTGGAATAAATTAGATGAGCCTTCTCGCTTCAGCTTGTTTAAACAAGGACAAGGCCCACGCAGAGGTGCGGGTGGCCAGAGTGGTAATCCTATGCAACGCGCACAAGAAACGAAGAAAGGATTCTAATTCGTGAAAAGAGTTTTACTACTTTTTGCATTCATTGGTTTTTTGCTTTCTGCTCAAGCCGCAACAGTTGATACGGTTTGGGTGGAAAGCAAAGCCATGAAGCAAGCCTTCAAATGCGTAGTAATCACACCTACAAAAAAAGCCAATCAAGCAAAAAGGTTTCCTGTCACCTACTTACTGCATGGTTATAGTGGTTGGTATTCGAACTGGATTATTCGTATGCCCGAATTAATGCAAGAGGCCGATCTCTATCAAATGATGATTGTATGTCCAGAAGGTAAAAACAGCTGGTATATTGATAGCCCAATCAATGACTCTATGCGTTGGGAAACCTATATCGCCAAGGAGGTCACTGCGTTCATAGATAGTCACTACCCAACAATAGCAACCCGTAATGGTAGAGCCATCACCGGACTTAGCATGGGAGGACACGGAGGTTTATACTTAGGTATCAAACAGGCCTCAATTTTTGGTGCTTGCGGAAGTATGAGCGGAGGTGTAGATATCGGATTCAGAAAAAACAGTTGGGAATTACAACAAATATTAGGAGAGCGCGCATGCTCTCCCAGTCACTGGAAAGATTATTCTGTTCACTATTTAATAGAAAACTATAAACCTGATTCCGCTGCCATGATTATTGATTGCGGCACCGAGGATTTTTTCTATGACATTAATGAAAAGCTACACCAAAAATTATTGGAATTAAAAATTCCACACGAATACACCACACGTCCCGGTAAACACGATTGGAATTATTGGCGTAATGCAGTTCGTTTTCAGCTCCTCTTCTTTGATCGTTATTTTAGTAAAACAAGGAATTAGTTTTTCTTTTTCTTCTTGTCAAAATCCTG
>JBILMC010000099.1:0-5099 GCA_044375755.1 Chitinophagaceae bacterium | reverse complement strand
TGCTATATGCAACGACCTCAATTTACAATCTTCCTGCTTATTTTAGGTTGCATAGTTTCCAAAATAGCAACAGCGCAGTGGCCTGATCAGGTATACTCCCCATCTATACGATCCATTAAATTATTTAAAGTAGGTGACCCATTAGCCTACCCGTTAATTCAGTTAGGCTCAACCGAACAATTGGAATTACATTTTGACGAACTAAATGCTGGTCCCAAAAATTACTATTATACGTTGCAGCTTTGTCAAGCTGATTGGACCCCAGCAATACTGCAGCCCTATGACTATCTAAAAGGATTTATTTCGAGTCGTATTAGAAATTATCGTCCCTCTTCATTATCGCAAAACCAGTATACGCATTATCAGTTGATTTTTCCAGAGTCGAATAGTGGACCCACGCGCTCGGGTAATTATTTATTGAAAGTTTTTTTAAACGATGATACTTCAAAATTGATTTTTACTCGTCGCGTTTTAGTTGTTGCCAAAAAAGTAGCCGTTTCCGCACAAGTTAGGCAGCCATTTGATGGACAGCTGCTACTCACTCACCAGCAAGTGCAAGTTGGCGTTACGCCTATACAAATGCCCCAGAATAATTTCTCACCGATAGATTTGCGTGTTCAATTGATTCAAAATCGAATTTGGTCTACTTCGCATGTTCAAAAAACTCCCACTGTATTTAGGGGAAATTATTTTGAATATTCAGACGAATCGTTTTCTGTATTTCCCGCAGGACAGGAATGGCGTTGGGCAGATTTAAGGAGCTTTCGATTGCGTAGCGAGCGAATCAGCTCCATTCAGGATAATGATTCTACTAGCCGCGTTGATGTTTTTGTAAACCCCGATGGGCCTCGGTCTGGTAAAATAAGTATTCTAAATAGAGATATCAATGGTGCGTATGTGTTAGAAAGTCGAGATAATCCCAACGTTTTATTTCAAGGGGAATACGCTTGGGTGCATTTTACCTATTTTCCACCGGGGGGGCAGCCTTATAGGGGTCGGGATGTCTATATTTTTGGAGAGTTGACCGGATACCAGGTAGGTTCTGAAAACAAAATGGAATTTGATCCTGATAAAGGGTGCTATAAAAAAGCATTATTCTTAAAGCAAGGCTATTACAATTATCTATATATGACCAATGGGGATGGGGCGGAAAATAAGTCTCCAGTTAGTTTTTATACAGAGGGGAACTATTGGGGAACCGAAAACGAATACCTGGTTTTAGTTTACTGTAGAACAGTGGGGAGTCGGGCGGATGAATTGATTGGATATAGCCTGATTCATTCTGCATTTCAGCGATGAGTTTTTTTATCATTAAATTTGCCCCGGCAGGTCTTACACGACCAGCTCCTGCTGAACCCTCCCAGGGCCGGAAGGCAGCAAGAGTAAGTGGTTGAGCGGTGCGATGTAATAAGCCTGCCATTTTTTATTTCTAAACTTTAATCCTCGCATATGAAATTTTTCATCGACACTGCAAACCTGGCACAGATCAAAGAAGCCAATGAATTAGGTATTTTAGATGGAGTAACAACCAATCCTTCGTTGATGGCAAAAGAGGGGATCAAGGGTGAAAAAGCTATTATGGACCACTATCGTACGATTTGTGAAATGGTGGATGGTGATATCAGTGCTGAGGTGATCAGTACCGATTTTGCTGGCATAGTTGAGGAGGGGAAAAAACTGGCAGCAATTCATCCAAATATTGTGGTGAAAGTTCCCATGATTAAAGATGGTATAAAAGCTATCAAGTGGTTTACCACAAATGGAATTCGTACAAATTGTACATTGGTTTTTTCTGCGGGCCAGGCCATTTTAGCTGCAAAGGCAGGAGCAACTTATTTGTCTCCATTCATTGGTCGTTTAGATGATAGTAACTGGGATGGTGTTGATTTGATTTCGCAAATAGCGCAGATTTACGGGGTGCAAGGGTTTAAAACACAAATATTAGCTGCATCCATTCGAACTCCCTTACATATTGTGAAATGTGCAGAAGCAGGTGCTGATGTTTGTACTTGTCCGCTCGATTCTATTTTAGGACTACTTAAGCATCCATTAACCGATATTGGCCTAGCAAAGTTTCTAGAAGATGCTAAAAAAACAATGGGGTAATCAAGTCTTTATGCAATATCGACTTGTAGTTGTTTTCGGTTTGTTTTTTTTCTCAGGGGTGTTGTCTGTTGGGGCACAAACCCGGTCATCTGGTATTCATAAAAGGTCAATACTGGTAGATACTCACAATGATTGCTTAAGTGGTCAAGTTTTAGAGGGGCGAGATATCAGTATGCTTTTATCAAAGGGGCATAGTGATTACGTAAGGTGGAAAAAGGGAGGGTTGGATGTTCAGTTTTTTTCAGTTTTTACAGGCGAAACACCCAGACGTAAAGCAGGTTTCTTTCATGACGCACTTGAAGAAATCGATTCACTTCAGCATATTATACTTCGTTATCCTGACAAATTTGATTTTGCAACATCCTATCGGCAAGCAAAGCAAAAAGTACATCGCAATAAAGTGGTTGCCATGATTGGCGTGGAAGGAGGACACATGATTGAGTCTGATTTCTCAAAGTTGGATACGTTGATTGCGCGCGGGATGTCTTATTTAACCCTTACTTGGAATAACAGTAATGATTGGGCAACGAGTGCAATGGACGAGTCGGGTGCTGGAAAAGTAGTACAACATAAAGGGCTAACTGATTTTGGAAAACAAGTTGTACGTCGCTTAAATGACGCAGGTGTAATGGTTGATCTCTCCCATGTGGGTGAGCAAACATTTTATGATGCTATTGCCGTTACAACAAAACCGGTCATCCTTACGCATAGTTCAGTTTGGGCCTTGTGTCCGGTTTTTAGAAATGTAAAAGACGACCAGATTAAAGCAGTTGCAAAGAATGGAGGAGTTATTTGTATCAATTTTTATCCGGCATTTGTTAGCAAAAAATTTGTTGAAACAAAAAAATATTGGGAAGGACCTGGTAAAGATTCCCTTTTGAGATTAAGCACAAAGCCAAGCCCTGATGCAATAAATGCAATCATTCAAACTGCTCTACAGAAAAATATGCCTGGTGTTGCTGATGTGGCCGATCATATTGATTACATCGTTAAATTAGTGGGGGATGACTACGTGGGTATCGGCGCAGATTATGATGGAATTGGTTACGTCCCTCAAGGTTTAGAGGACGTAACTAGCTATCCTAACTTGACTGAAGAATTAAAAAGAAGAGGATACAGCAATTCTTCGGTTAGAAAAATTTTAGGTGGAAATGTTTTGCGCGTCTTGAAAGCTAATCGTCCTTAACGTAGGAAAAGCATCTCTCTGTACTTAGGCAAGCTCCACTCATTGTCATCCACCAACAACTCCAGTTTATCTACATGGTAGCGGATCTCATCAAAGAATGCATCCTTCACCGTTGCTTGGTACGCAATTGCTTTTTCGCGGGTATTTTCTAATTTATTGCAAGCTTTACGTTCTTCCGTCATTTTTTCTACCATCTCACTCACCGTGCTAATGTGCTCTGAAATCTTAGCCAGTAGTTGTTGTTGCTTGGTGAAGCTTGACTCCTCAAGACCTGCCTCTTTTAATCCCTTGATGTTGCTCGCAAGAGTATTTTGATAGCGAATAGCAGCAGGTAGAACATGGCTGGATGCCAACTCTGCCATTACGCGACTTTCAATTTGTACTTTCTTGATGTATTTTTCTAATTCAATTTCATGTCTTGCTTCCAGCTCTTGGTGCGAGTAAATTTTATTTTCTTCAAATAATTTCATCGCTTTTTTAGTAACCATCGCATCCAGTGCTAAGGGGGTTGTTTTCACATTGGGTAAACCACGTTTTGCGGCTTCTTTTTCCCAAGCTTCACTATAGCCATCTCCCTCAAATAGAACCTTTTCACTTTTTACAATATACTCGCGAATAACCTGCATGAGGGCGATTTCCTTTTTCTCTCCCTTCTCGATCAAGCCATCTACTTCGGCTTTAAAAGAACGAAGGGTGTCCGCCATAATTGTATTCAACACAGTCATGGGATTTGCGCAATTGGCAGATGAACCCACTGCACGAAACTCAAACTTGTTTCCTGTAAATGCAAAAGGTGAAGTACGATTACGATCTGTATTGTCCATCAACAATTCAGGAATGCTTTTATGGATGTCAATCTTTAACAAGCTTTCATCTGTCTCGTCCATCTTTGATGTCACTCTTTCTTTGACGTCGTTCAAAACCTTACTCAAATATTGTCCAATGAAAACAGAAATAATTGCTGGAGGCGCTTCATTAGCTCCCAATCGGTGATCATTGGGTGCCGAGGCAATAGCAGCGCGCAATACATCAGCATAATCATGAACAGCTTTGATGGTGTTGACAAAGAAGGTCAAGAACATTAGATTTGTCTTTGGCGTTTTGCCAGGAGCCAATAAGTTAACACCAGTGTCAGTTGCCATACTCCAGTTATTGTGCTTTCCACTTCCGTTGATTCCAGCGAAAGGTTTTTCATGGAGAAGTACGCGTAAATTATGTCTGCGGGCTACGCGGTCCATTACGTCCATCAATAAGGAGTTATGGTCTACGGCTACACTTACTTCTTCAAAGATGGGCGCACACTCAAATTGTGCAGGAGCTACTTCATTGTGACGCGTACGAAGTGGAATTCCTAGTTTGTAGGATTCATTCTCAAAATCACGCATATAAGCGTAAACACGCTCTGGAATAGAACCAAAATAGTGGTCTTCTAGTTGTTGATTTTTGGCAGAAGATGTTCCAAACACTGTTCTACCCGTCATCACTAAATCGGGGCGGGCATTATAAAAGGCTTCATCGATCACAAAATATTCCTGCTCCCATCCCAACGTTACATTAACCTTACTTACGTTTTTGTCAAAGTAATGACATACATCTGTAGCTGCTTTGCTCAATGCTTCGGTAGCCTTTAATAATGGAGCTTTGTAATCAAGTGATTCTCCTGTATAAGACACAAATATGGTTGGAATGCAAAGTGTTTTTCCATTTCCAATTTCAATAATGAATGGCGGAGAGGAAGGATCCCATGCTGTGTATCCTCTTGCTTCAAATGTTGCTCTCAATCCGCCGCTAGGAAAGGAAGAAGCAT
>JBILMC010000106.1:0-4806 GCA_044375755.1 Chitinophagaceae bacterium | reverse complement strand
CACGCACTCGGCGTCGATACTTCTGAAAACAAGCTTCTCAAACTCAACATGGCAATGATTGATGATGTTGCCAAAATGATCACAGAGTTTGTTAAAGAGTATAAAACATTACCCGAAGACCAGCGTCCCAAAGTCTTAATCGTATTAGACAGTCTGGGTATGCTATTAACACCAACTGATGTAAATCAGTTCGAAGCCGGCGATCTTAAAGGTGACATGGGCCGTAAGCCTAAAGCACTAACAGCACTGGTTCGTAATTGCGTTAACATGTTTGGTTCGTTAAACATTGGACTTGTTGCTACTAACCATACCTATGCAAGTCAGGACATGTTTGATCCTGATGACAAGATCTCGGGTGGACAGGGTTTTATCTACGCTAGTTCTATTGTTGTTGCCATGCGTAAGTTAAAATTAAAAGAAGATGAAGATGGCAACAAGATTAGCGAAGTCAAAGGTATTCGTGCAGCATGCAAGATCATGAAAACACGCTACGCCAAGCCATTTGAAAGTGTACAGGTTAAAATTCCTTATGAGTCTGGCATGAATCCGTACTCAGGTCTAGTTGACATGTTCGAGGGCAAAGGTTTATTGCAGAAAGAAGGCAACAGTCTTAAATACACGCTAGCAGACGGTACAGTAATCAAGCAGTTCCGCAAAGCGTGGGAACGCAACGACGATGGGTCTCTTGATAAAGTTATGGAAGATTTTACAAAGTATCCCCACAAAGACACTGCCGCTGTTCAACCAGAAGAGGAAACTGTTGAATGAGTATTGATATTGAAGTTTTAATTGAAACTTACATAACAATGAAAGAATATGTTCCGGCAAAAGAACGACAGGCTGCTGCTGACAACTTAGTGAGTATGCTTGTTGACAATTTGAGCGACAAGGAACTAAGAGAATTTGGTAGCACTGATAGTTATACCAAACGAGCTCTAGAAGAATATCTTGACGACGAAGATGAAGAAATTGATTACGAAGACTGATGTGGTATAACAAAGTAGTTGCAGATCTTGGTAATATACCAGACTTCATAAATTATTATGAAGGCGAACTTGCACAGGCAAAAACAGAAACATTTATACGAGGTAATGTTGAAAAGTCCGCTGCAAATCTACCGGGCATTACAGAGCACAGATTTAACCAGCTCCAGGAGATTGAAGCTGTACTTAACTATCTTAATATACAACTTCGCAAGATTAGACGACGGCATTTTCAAAAGTACTTGGAATCTTATGCCCGAGCTCTTACAAGTCGCGACGCAGAGAAATATACAGATGGTGAGGACGAAGTCATTGACTTTGAAACTATCATTAACGAAGTTGCTTTGCTTAGAAACAAATGGCTCGGAGTTATGAAAGGTCTTGAAAGCAAAAACTTTATGTTAGGTCATGTAGTTCGTCTTAGAACAGCCGGCATGGAAGATATTGTGATATAATGGATTACAAAGAACATGCAAAGAACATCTTGTATGAGTGGGCATTATGCGCTAGTGCTAAACCAAAATATAATGCAGTAGATATTCAAATTGAAAAAGATACGTGCGGTCGTTGGGCTACACATTTAATACATGCATTAAATTGGGGATCTGAGTTAGAATTAGCAGAAGCTTGCCATCAACTTGAATCAAGATTAAAACCACTCAAAGAAAAAATAGTTATAGAGGTACTAACAAATGGTTCCGTTTAAAAACGCATACGAAAGTCACGAACATAGTAAAAAAACTTTAGATCTGTTGTATGGTTATGACAGTTTTCTTGATAGTTTAGAATCAGTAGCCGACTTTGGTTGCGGTTCCGGTTTAGACACACATTGGTGGGCAACTTTAGAAACTCGAGATGATCCTCCAGAGCCACGGAACTATCTAACATATGCAGTTGATAGAGATTTTAAACATCTAGATCCTAATTTAAAAAAACTAGAAAATGTTTATCTAATTAATAAAGACATTGATGGAATAGATGTTCCTGTCAGCAGAGCACTTGATTTTATATGGTGTCATAATACATTTCAATATATTACCAACCCCTTACTGACACTGAAAACATGGAACAAACAATTGAATGTTAACGGCATGTTGTTGATGATTTTTCCACAGCCCGTTCACTATTCCTACAATAGACTTCAAACACACAGTTATAACGGATGTTTTTATAATCACAATTTGATTAACTTGATGTATATGTTGGCCGTAAATGGGTTTGATTGTAGAGATGCCTATTTTTTAAAAGAAGAAAATGATCCATGGCTTTCTGCTGCGGTATACAAAACAGAAATAGAACCCATGGATCCAAAAACTACATCGTGGTATGATTTGGCCGATTTGAACTTGCTGAATGACAGTGTTATGAACAGCTTAAACAAGTATGGTTATGTAAAGCAAGATGAAATAATTACAACCTGGTTAGATAAAGATTTTCACAGACCCAAAGAATGAACGTTGAACGAATTGTAATATGCACTGGTGGATTTGATCCAGTACATAGTGGGCACATAAGCTATCTCAATCACGCCGATCATCTTGGCGATTGGCTTGTAGTTGGTCTTAACTCAGATGCGTGGCTGGCACGTAAAAAAGGAAGACCGTTTATGACATGGCAAGAGCGCATGACAGTGCTTGATAATTTGCACATGGTAGATCGTGTTATTGCGTTTGATGATACAGACGGTACTGCATGCGATGCTATACGTCAAGTTAAAACAATGTTTCCCGAAGGCAAAATTGTGTTTGCCAACGGCGGGGATAGAACCCAAGATAATATTCCTGAGATGATTTTTAGTGATGTTGAGTTTGTGTTTGGTGTAGGTGGCGACGATAAACTCAATAGCAGTAGCGATATTTTAAAGCGTTGGACTTCCGTTGAAGTACAAAGATCTTGGGGAAGTTATACGGTGCTCAATGAAATACCTGGCGCAAAAGTTAAAACATTAACAGTTATGCCCGGACAAACACTGAGTATGCAACGTCATCGACATCGTAGCGAGTATTGGATGGTCACTGAGGGCACTTGTATGATCAATAATGCTTTGCCTGGTGATATGAAAAACCCACCTAAGATACTAGGCAAGTACGACGAATGGCGTGTACCAAAGAACACATGGCATCAACTAACTAATCCGTTTACCAAGCCCTGCACTATCGTGGAAATACAATATGGCGAGCAATGTGTGGAAGAAGATATTGAACGTTTAGATGCCGCTAATCAAGCAGCGCAAGTATAAATCTGCTTGTCTTTGTCTATATTCAATTATTGCCAATATAATTTTACGCATTTGATATCCAATTCTTATGATTTTGATATGTGTATTGTTGTAATAAATGTTCTACATCTGCCGCAGTTTTTGGGTTCCTTGATTCAATGTATTGTTCAACATCGCTTTTGTGAGTGAAACAGTTTTGTAAACGTTGCACTAGACTATTAAAGTCCATAATTTCTCCTTTTGGGTAGACAAGTATTTATTGCAATGCAACACAAATAATCATAATATATAAAACCACTAAATATGTTATTATGCGCGATCTTATAAACATTATTCTTAACGAAGTTACCCTAAGCAAATATGGCCCGGGACAGAAATTTATTATCAGTAATAGCCAAGCAGGCCGGACGCTTTCTGGGGCGTTGGCCAATCAAGGTTTAACTATAGCAGGGCCAATAGAATTAACTAACAAATCCACTGGTAAGGATACTCTTACCATACGAGGTAGTTACGATCATATGGTTCAATTTGGATCCGGGACAGATACTTACGAATTCCGTACAGAAGACGATTTGTACTTTATTGTTCGAGGCACAACAGGAACCATTGAAAAATCTTTGATTCACAGTAAAGAAAGCAAGATTAGTAATAGAGGTGAAGTCAGTGAAGGTATTCTTGGTGCAGCAATGTTTGCTAAATTTACCAAGAGAGAATCAAATGAAGAAGTAGGCGTAGTTAGCCCTGCAGATATAACTAATGTACTTGATAATTTACAGTCTCAAGGAAATGATACTTATAGTGTCACTGTCAATGATGCCAACAGCGATATCGCAGACACCATTAGTTTTGTATTAAGACTAAAAACAGGACCATATCAAGATTTAATGAATCCGCTTAAAAGAAATCTTATTGCAAATGACGTCAACAGTGCAGCGGCCTATGTTAATAGCGCAATGGCCGAACGCTATAGCAAGTATTTTTACCTCAACGGCAAGGCCGATGAAATTAATATTATGGCCGACGGCGCGGCTAGCGAAACTGAAAAGAAGTCGGATGTTTGGGTAGGTATCAGAGATAAAAACGGTGCTATGCGTACCTTAAAACTTAATGCCAGTTTAAAAGTTGGCGGACAAGCACAATTTGGTCAAGTTGGCGGTAGTAGTTTTGAATCAATGACAACATTATTTGGTTATTTTGGAATAGATGTTTCTCCCTATCTTGATAAGTTTGAAAAGCAATCTAAGAAAGATCCTGTTGCCGCTGTAGAATATATGTATAGACAGATCACCGATGATTTACAAGGCAAACTGGCTGGGAATGACGATAACGATGAAGCAAGGTTTGTGGACCAAGTTGCACACGCAGTAACACATTTTGCTACATTAGGTGATCCTAATGTAGAGCTTGTGGACTTCGACAAAGGTGGATTTAAGATTCTTAGATTTAAAAATCTAGAACACAAGTTACGAACTATAGATCTAACAGCTAGTTATACTGGAAAGACCAGACCCGAGATCAGTGTTCACGATGTAGCGAATCCTAAAAATGAATTGATTGCAATTCGTTGTAAAGTAGAAAATAAACCAGCTGGTCCGTATGTGCGTA
>JBILMC010000112.1:0-4712 GCA_044375755.1 Chitinophagaceae bacterium | reverse complement strand
ATAATTCCTGAACCATCCCTACTGCTGTGATGATTGAATCGACAGAAAAAACTAAGTCCAGTAATATTACTTCACCAAGAAGCTGACCAAAACCGGCATTTGAAGGGGCTTTAACTACGGGTGTGTCAGCCATTTCAGTTTTATGGTAAATTTCTTTGGTGCTCTTATAAAGAAGAAAGAGTCCTCCTGCAATCAATATCAAAGACTTTCCAGTAAATGATGTTTCATTGAAATAGAAAAGCGGTTGATCTAGTTTTAAAATCCACGAGATAAATGCGAGCAATATTAGTCGCATTAACATGGCAAGCGTAAGCCCCCAAAGCCTCAACTTTTTCTGTTGTTGCCCGGGGAGCTTATCGGCCAAAATTGAAATAAAAATGATGTTATCTATACCTAGAATTACCTCTAAGGCAATTAAAGAAAGAAGAGGAATAATTGCTTCAGCCATTTTGCGGATATTGTTTCCGCAAAATTAACACCCTGGGTTCAAATTCTATTAAAAGGCAATACCTAGTCCAATTCCAAGTTTTAATGTAGATATTTTTTGTGTGGCTTCTACAATTCCTATTACCTCACTGTCGGTTTTAAATTTTGGACTTAAATATCTATAGTCCAACCCTCCAATGAAGAAGGCATTGCTTCCTAAATCTACTCGGCAATTAATACCTGTTTGAAAAACTCCAGCACCGCTCCAATCTTCTGGTGCCAAAATAGTTCCGTTTGTTGAAATGTCAGGTGAGTTTGCTGTAGCGAAACCTGCCATTAATCTAAAGTCGCCTTTTACTTTATCACTGATTGGATAGGTAAAAACTGGGCCAGCTGCAAGGCCAAGAAATTGCCAGTGGTCCAGAGATAGGTTGGGTAAACCTGTCTGGTCTCTGAGTTTTCTGATGGCTACATCGTTTCTGTTATAAAATCCTTGCGCAGCAATTCCTACATTTTTATCAAATGCATATTGAAAGGCAAGGTCAATTGCAAATCCTGCTACTGCAAATCCTGCATCCTCGTTTGATAAGTCTCGGCTAGTAAAATTTCCTAATGGGAACGAAATACCTGGTTGCACACTTAGATGAGATTTTTTTTCAAATCCGGTTTTAGTTTCCTGTCCGAAGTTGGGCAGGCTTAATCCAACTAAAAAGACGATCATGTAAATTTTTTTCATAGCATTTCAGTTTCTGATGAACAGATTATTTGTCGCACAAATAAAATGCAGCGGAAGCTTGAATTAAAATGACAAGACTCAAAAATGAATTGATACCTGTCATTGAAAGTGAAGGTCTATTTGCTGAATTTTCAACAATAAATACAGTTAAGATTATGCATATGGTACTGGATTTTGATAAATACGCTACAAAAGGAAATGAGTTTATTCGATTAGTATCAATGGAATTGGAAGTGCCCAGAGATATGGCAGGCCGTATAACCCGAGCTGTATTACATGCACTTCGAAATCGATTCAGTCATCAGGAATCATTTCAGTTAATGGCGCAATTGCCAATGGCGATCAAAGCTATTTATGTAGATGGATGGCGGTTTTCAAAAGGCCAAACACGGTTGCGTCACATTACAGATTTATTAGATGAAGTTCGATTAGAAGACGGTAGGTTATCTGGGTATGATTTTGGAAATAATTCAAATACGCTACGTGCTGTAAAAGCTGTTTTTGCATCTATCTCCTCCTTTGTTTCTGCCGGTCAAATGGAAGACTTATTGTTGTCGCTTCCTATTGAGGTGAGAACATTTTTGGAAGATGCCAGTTTACGTAATGAACAATCGGTCAAAAAATAATTGACATGCGAAGTGTCTTTTTTTTGTTTCTACTTTATGGAACAATTTCTGTTTGGGCTCAGATGAAAACATTTCTAGCTGCAGAAATTGAAAATGATTTCATCAATTTTAGGGGTAAAGGGACTGATTGTTATTACACAGGCGGACATCGTTTGGTATTTTGGAAGGAAAATATAAAAAAAAAGTGTCGCTCGCTTGGAATTAGTATTACCCAACAGGCGTACACTCCAAGTAATTTGCAGGAGATAAATCCTGCAATACTTGATTATCCTTACGCTGGGTTATTGTATTGTTCTGTACATATGCTTGTTTTAGCACCTGAGAAAGGGGTTCGTTTCTATAATAAATTTTCGGTTGGTACAAGTGGACCTCGTTCCGGTGTTGCAATTTGGCAGCGGACAATTCATAAAATTATTGGAGATGAAACACCGCAAGGGTGGTTTTTACAAAAGTCTTCAAGTGGATTTGTCCAATTTGAAACACAGCTTGTCTATCCGGTATTAAATTTTAGTCGATATCATATTGAGTTGTTTCAAAAATGGGAAGGAGGTAATTATTTTAACTGCTTTAATAGCGGTATCCGTACTTATTGGGGCGAGTTACCACAAAGTAGTAGTATGTTGTCTAGTCAAAAAAATCAGCTTGGTGAGAAGATCAAAAAAAAGACATCTAAAATGTCTCTTTCTTTTTTATTTGCAATTGAGCGCTCACAAGTTTTGCGAAATCGAATTTTGGAAGAGTCAACTTTTCGTGAAACTATTACGTTGAATTCTATGCCCGCCAGCGACTTTATAAATCGTTCATGCCTTAAGTTAAGTGGTGGTTTTGGTTTTTCACGTGGGAAAACCGGGCTTTATTTCATGCAGCAGTGGCTAGAAAGGGAAACATTTAAATTGAATTCGCACAGTTTTGGTAGTGTGCAGGTGTCCTATCAGCTTTCTTCATCAAATTGATAGTCGTTAGTACTTAATAGATGATAATCATTGAACTAGGGATAATTCATCTTTAGATTACAGGGTTATGCATTTTGGGCGATACCCGTTTACAAATTTTCCAAAGAGAAAGATTCCTGAGGGGCCTACTGAAGAACCTGTGCCATCAATTGAACCTGAAATTGAGCAGCCATTTGATCCAGAAGATCCATTATTGCCGCCAGAGGATCCTGATTTTATTCCGGATGAGTTGCCCGAGAATGAGCCACCTCAAGAAATACCGCCTCCAGCAGAAGGTCCATAATTAAGTCAGTTATCATGTTAATTCCTTTGAATTTGATTTACCCAAGTAAGACATTGACCATACAGAGTAGTGCCTTTGTGAATGGAGGTATTTTACCAACTGCCTACCGTCGCGAAGGGTTAAATGTAAATCCGCTTCTCCGCGTTAATGCGGTTCCAGCTGAAAGTCGCTCCCTTGCTGTTGTATTGAAAGATGCAGACGCTCCTGTTGCTCCGCGTGTTCATTGGAT
Source organism: Chitinophagaceae bacterium (assembly GCA_044375755.1). GTDB lineage: Bacteria > Bacteroidota > Bacteroidia > Chitinophagales > Chitinophagaceae > JJ008. Next base: position 1,459 of record JBILMC010000112.1, on the reverse strand, counting down.
TTGTTGGGACCTTCCACCAGGTGAATGGATACATCCAAATGATAAAAGGGGTACAAATGGATTAAATGATTTTCAAATTTCTACTTACACGGGCCCATGTGTATGCAATCCAAGGCATAAATATTTTTTTCACGTCTATGCGCTAAATCAAAAATTGCATTTACCACCCTCTACGCCTCATTTTAAATTTTATAAGCTGATGCAAGCTCATTTGTTGGCAGAGGGCTCGATATTATTTTTTTCATATCGGGGTTAGTGGCCAACGGCTGTCAGTCGTCTCTTGTTTTTGGCCATAGTTTTCATCACTCTCAAGACGGTAGATTACGATTTTTTGAAGGAATATTCAAAGAACACCGTATGAACGCGCTTTTATCTTTTTGGGAAGAATTGCTACGTCCACCCTGAGCGTAGTACTCAATAAAAAATTATTCTTTTATTCAATTTAATCGCTATGAAAAAAAATTTATTCAATAGTTTATTAGTAAGCCTCTCTCATATACTTGTTTTTTCTTTTCTACTGGCGAGATCATTAGAGGTTGAGGGTCAATCTTGTCAATTTCAGCAAGGACAAAATGGTGGAGTGGGGCTTCCGGTAGTAAGTCCTGTACAATTTGAGAGGGGGAACTCTAATGCAAGTAAATCGCATTTTGCAGAGGGTTTCTCTGTCCCTTATCGGATTGAATTTACAACACTTGAACCTGCTCAGCAGTATAAAGTTCGAATTTCGTTTGATGTAAAAAAAAATGGAAAGATTGCATTTGATTATGTCACTGGATTTCAAAACTTGCAACTAGATCCCTCGAGACCTGCGGAATTGGTCAATCCGTTATTGGGGACATCACTTGAGTCGCTTTCGGGAATCGGGTCTTCTTATTTACCGATACCGTCTCCCAATTATTCAACAAATAGTAGTTTTAATGTGAAGGCTAGTAACAGTTTTGCGCAATTGAAAACTGTACCCGGTATGAACCCTGAAACCACATTGCCTGCCTCTGGGTTTAGTTCTTTTTTACGGGATAAGGGTAATATGGTTATTTGGAATGGTACTCTTAATAGTATCCAATACGTTGGTGGACTAGATGTGTCTCCTTCAACGGTATCTGTTTCGATAGATGTTGTTTTTACAAAGGAGAATAATTCAAATACTGTGGTGTTAGCATGGGGAGGTCATATCGCTTCTCTTCTAGACTGGGGTCAGGGAAACTCTGCATCCTCTATATCTGGCTCTCCTTATCATATGTTTATTGAGACAGTGGTTAAAACCAGCAATAATAATATCATATGTAATGGTAATATGGATTGCCAACTGGCTGCAGATGCAATCACACCAGCTCCAACTTGCTCCATAACTGGGCCCTCTACGTTATGCGAGTCTAGTATGTTAGTTAATTACAAGGCCGTTCTTGATGCTTCTCAAAATGGAACAGTTACTTATAACTGGAGCTTAATAAATCTTTCT
>JBILMC010000098.1:0-5103 GCA_044375755.1 Chitinophagaceae bacterium | reverse complement strand
AATAATAGTAAAACAACTCATAGTAAGCGGGTGTAAAAGAAGGGTCCTTTTGAACGCACTCATTCAGATACTGAAACACCAACTCCCAGTTCTTTTGAGAATCAAAAAGTCTAGCCAAGCGGTAGCTAGCCAATGCATAATTAGGGTTCAGTTTCAGAGCTTCCTGGTAATTCCGAAAAGCTTCTCCCCCACCTTCGCCTGGCTTGGCCTTACGGATTGCATCGCCTACAGCAAGGTATAGTTCCGCAGATTTTTCAGCTTTCTCATTTTCCAATTGCAGTTTTGCTTTATCTATGAAATAGAGCAAATCATGATTAGGAGAAGTCGTATTTGCTTGAAGTATGACAGTTAAAATAGAGGCGTTCTCCCCTTTCTTTGTTCTTGTCATAGTCAAAGCAGACTCAAACTTTTGACGTGCATCATTAATCTTATTCTCAAAAAGATCTGCTTGTCCCGCACCAATCATTAATAGTGGGGCTGAATTATTTAATTGAACCGCTTTGTCAAACCAGGCTCTGACTACCGCGGGTTTTTTTGCAGAGTCCAACTCAAGTGATAGCGCAGACTGACCTCCCCAATACAACGCCTCTACATCAGCAGGGTTAGTTTTTAATAACTGCTGAAAAACAGTATTAGCCAATTGGTAACGCTGTGCATAAAAATGTGATTTACCCTCTTGTAGAGATTGGGCAACTGCATTAAATCCAGCAACAAAGCAAAAAAACAAAACAAAGGCACGGTTCTTCATAATCGGTTCTTATTAAAGGGGTGTAAATATAATGGAATTACTCATTGAGACGGACAGGCCGAATGCCCAGTCTTTTTTGGGCAGGAGCCAGGTAAGCTCTTCTAAAAATTAGTTGTCCAACCTCACCGCTAACAAAATGAGCAAATCCTGTAGCCAGTCCGCGATGCCTCTCTTTCAAAATATAAACAAGGTCTCGGACCATTGGGTAACGTTTGGCGTATATATTGGCTTGATAGGCTTTCACGTATGCTTCTTTTTTATCAGTGCTCTCCAAGTGGGCCACCCTAACCTTTTTTAAAAAACTGAGCTGCAGGGAATCTTCGGGGTTTCCCACCCAACCTACTCCCACAAACCCAATTACATTTTCATGCGTCGCTACATAATCCACTACCCCCTCACTGCTTGTCGCAGCCATGGCTAGCGAGGTCAATGAATCGCCCTTCATTACCGAATCTACTATAAAACGAACGGTGCTGGTTGCTTTGACACCATCAAATACAGGGATTAACTTTTTCTTAAACTTACCCTTGAGAATTTCCCGAATTTCCTGCATGCTAAAAATCGTATCAGGAGAATTTGGGTGCACAATAACTGATATCCCGTCTCTGGCAACAACCAAGCTTCTTGCATTTACTTTTAACGAGTCAGCTAATAATTTCTTTTCATCCACAGAAAGACGACGCGTAACAAAAATCAAACGAACACTATCATTCAGAACCTCACGTAAACAATCCGCTTCTGTTTTGTATTCAACATTGATTTTTGTAGCTGGATGATTGGATTCATAAACCTGAATCAATTCATCCATTACCGGCTTGAATGTTTCATCAACACTAATACGTATCGAACCTCGCTCTGGTGTATCTGGCAAACGTTCTCGTTGTTCCTCATAAGAAGCACAACCTGTCAAAAGGAAAGCAACAATTCCAACACCCAAAAAAAACTGCTTCATACGCTACTTTTTAAGAAATCTGGGTTGACTTGTATCCTCGGTACAATCGCCATCCCCCATATAAAAAGCATACCCCTCCAAACCATTTATCCAAATCATCTGGCGGATATCTGTTATTCAAATCGAGTGCGACCCAACCTCTACCAAAAAAGAAGACGCCAACCAAAATGATCAGCAAACCCATCCCAATATCTCGCCATGCTGCAAAACGAGATTGTTCCTTTTTTCTGGCATTTTCAAAATTCTCCATCATGGTGGCAAATTAGCCAAATTTTGGTTCGTTCCGAATGACCAAATCGTTAATCACGCTGACTATATTTGCAGAGATGAAAATTTTAATGGTTTGTTTGGGAAATATTTGCAGAAGTCCTTTAGCAGAGGGCATTCTTCGTGACAAGATCGCAAAGGCAGGCTTGAACTGGAGAGTAGATAGTGCTGGAACCAATCAGTACCATACTGGTGATCCGCCACACCCCCTGTCACAAAAAGTAGCACAATTGAATGGAATTGACATCAGCGAACAACGGGCAAGACGATTCACAACTATAGATCTTGCACAATTCGACAAGATTTATGCCTTGGCAAATGATGTGTTGAGAGATATTAAAAAAATCACTGGCTCCTCGTTTGACAGCACGAAGGTTGACCTTTTGTTAAACGAACAATTTCCGGGCAAGGACCTAGATGTACCCGATCCTTATTACGGTGAAGAAGCTGATTATCATGATGTGTATTCACTGCTAAACGAGGTATGTGACACATTGATCGAAAAATATGGACCCCGCTCAAATACCCAATTGAATTAACCATGTCCAAGCCCAGCTTACCATCAGGCACTCGAGACTTTTCAGCCGAAGTAGTGCGTAAACGTAATTTTATTTTACAAACCATACGAACTGTATTTGAGACCTATGGGTTTGAGCCACTGGAGACCCCTGCAATGGAAAATTTAGAAACATTGATGGGTAAATATGGCGACGAAGGAGATAAATTGATTTTCAAAATACTTAACAACGGATTAGATAATCCTGAAAAAGAAGAAACCCTACAAACAGAGTGGAAGAAAGTATTACAAGGAAAAAGTAGCAAACAAATCACAGAAAGAGCCTTACGCTACGACTTGACCATCCCCTTTGCTCGCTACGTAGCAACCCACTACCAGCAATTACCAATTCCATTTAAAAGATACCAGATCCAACCAGTGTGGAGAGCAGATCGTCCTCAAAAAGGTAGATATCGAGAATTTTATCAATGTGATGTTGACGTAGTGGGGAGTTCGTCCCTGCTCAATGAAATTGAATTAGGCTGCATTACACATAGTATTCTGACGCAACTTGGCTTGAAGGGATATTCTCTTCGAATCAATCACAGAAGTATATTAGCTGCTCTCGCTGCTCAATGCGGTGGCTCAACACAACTGATTCCCATCACTGTCGCCATTGATAAATTAGATAAGATTGGGATTGAAAAGGTCCAAGAAGAGCTACTGGCAAAGGGACTTACCAATGAGCAGGTAAATGTTGTAAAAGAGTATTTGCAACTCAATGGAAATGCAGAACAATTGTTACAAGGTATAGAGCAATTACTAGGAAAACAACCTGAAACTAACCAAGGCTTGAAAGAGCTTCGCACTGTGATTACTACATTAGAACAGCAAGGCGTTTCCATTCAACTAGATCCAACACTGGCAAGAGGTTTAAATTATTACACCGGCATCATTTTTGAAATGAAAGCACCTTCAAGTGTTAACATAGGTAGTATTGGAGGAGGAGGACGCTATGATAATTTAACAGGGCTATTTGGAGTGCCTAATGTACCTGGGGTAGGGATTTCATTTGGAGTTGACCGGATTTATGATGTACTGGAAGAATTAAATTTATTCCCTACCGCCTTACAATCTGGAACACGTGTTTTATTTTTTAATTTAGGTACACAAGAGGCAACAGCTGCCTTTGAGCAACTTCAACTACTAAGGCAACAAGGTATTGCATGCGAATTGTTTCCTGAAAATGTAAAGTTTGACAAACAATTTAAGTACGCGGAGAAAAAGAAAATCCAATATATTGTCATCATTGGAGAAAAAGAATTGCAAGAGAAAACAGCTACTATAAAAAATCTAGTAACAGGTAACCAATTAACGGTTCCAGCGAACGCACTTCAACAAGAGATTTTATTTAGCTAATCGCCTATATACTACAGCGACTCATAAATCATAGCTGCACCCTGCCCTACTCCAACACACATGGTAGCCAATCCGTATTTTGATTTTTGTCGAGCCATTTCATAAAGTAAAGTCGTAGATATACGAGCACCGCTACATCCCAATGGATGTCCTAACGCAATGGCCCCGCCATTTACATTCACTCGACTCGGATCAAGTTCTAATTCTTGCATACAAGCTAGAGATTGTGAAGCAAAGGCTTCGTTCAACTCGATCAAATCAATATCCTTGATGTGTAAGCCTGCACGCTGCAAGGCTAACCGTGTAGCTGGCACGGGACCAATTCCCATAATGGCAGGATCCACACCTATCACAGCCATAGAGACAATTCTGGCAAGAGGTTTTAATTCATATTTTTTTACCATGCTCTCACTGGCTAATAAAAGAGCAGAAGCCCCATCATTGATACCAGATGAATTTCCTGCAGTCACCGTTCCTCCTTTTTTAAAGGCAGGTGATAACGTTGCCAATTTTTCTAGGGAAGTTTCTCGCGGATGCTCGTCATTCACCACCCAACTGATCAATCCTTTTTGATTTAATTCAACAGCTACTATTTCCTCATCCCATTTGTTAACCGCTTTTGCTGCAGCGTATTTTTGTTGTGAATGCAGCGCAAATTGATCCTGTGCTTCACGCGTAATTTGCCATTGCGCCGCTACATTTTCAGCTGTTTCACCCATCGTAAATGGAGGGTATTGATGAGCTAGCTGTGGGTTGACAAAGCGCCAACCCATTGTTGTATCAAAAAGAGAAGCCGTTCTGTCAAACGCAGTTGCAGATTTTGCCTGTACAAAGGGAGCACGTGTCATGCTTTCTGCACCACCAGCCAAAATAAAATCAGCATCCCCACAAGCAATTTGCCGAGAACCATCCATGATAGCTTGTAAGCCAGAGGCACATAATCTGTTGACAGTAGTTCCAGGAACACTAACAGGAAGACCTGCAAGCAGTGCGGCCATACGCGCCACATTTCTGTTATCTTCTCCAGCCTGATTGGCTGCACCTGCAATAACATCACCAATCAACGCAGGATCGATCTGCTCATTTCTTTTCAACAAGGCACGTAACACAACTGCTAATAAATCATCTGGGCGTACTTGACTCAGCGCACCACCATATTTACCAATGGGGGTTCTCACCGCATCAATAACGTAAACTGGCTTCATGAAATTGATTTATACA
>JBILMC010000097.1:0-5162 GCA_044375755.1 Chitinophagaceae bacterium | reverse complement strand
TGCTAAAAAAGGGGTATAAGACTAAACAATGGATAAGCCGCTCCTGGCCTGGACAAGACCACTCTGAAAAATCATGGAGAAGCAGATTTAGCGTTCCTGCTACCTTTTTACTAAGGAAGTAACCACTGTTCTTGGTTCTTGAGCAATTTGGCCTGAACTTTGCATCCCCAATTGGGAATCACTCAAACAATTTTAAAATTTATAATTATGGATAACCAAACTACACACAGCCACGGTGCAGCTGGAGACATCAGTAAATGCCCTTTTCACAATGGGTCTTTGAAAATGGGAGGACAAGGTGGAAATGGTACAAATAATCAGGATTGGTGGCCACATCAGTTGAAATTGAATATTCTACGTCAGCATTCTTCGCTTTCCAATCCGATGGATGAAGGGTTTAATTATAGTAAAGCATTTTTGTCATTAGACTATGATGGATTAAAAAAAGACTTACATGCCCTAATGACAGACTCACAGGACTGGTGGCCGGCTGACTTTGGTCATTATGGTCCATTTTTCATTCGTATGGCCTGGCATAGCGCTGGTACTTACCGCACAGCAGATGGAAGAGGTGGTGCTGGCATGGGGCAACAGCGATTTGCCCCACTAAATAGCTGGCCTGATAATACAAATTTGGATAAAGCACGCCGTTTGCTTTGGCCCATCAAACAGAAATATGGTAATAAAATTTCATGGGCCGATTTGATGATTTTAGCAGCAAATGTGGCGTTAGAATCAATGGGATTCAAAACATTTGGGTTTGCGGGTGGACGCGAAGATGTTTGGGAACCCCAACAAGATGTATACTGGGGTAATGAGAAGAAATGGTTAGATGATCAACGTTATTCGGGTGATCGTGATTTAGAAAATCCATTGGCAGCGGTACAAATGGGATTGATTTACGTGAATCCCGAAGGACCCAATGGTAATCCTGACCCCATTGCTGCAGCAAAAGATATTCGCGAGACCTTTGCAAGAATGGCTATGAACGATGAAGAGACTGTTGCATTGATTGCAGGCGGTCACACATTTGGTAAAGCACATGGTGCGGGTGACGCCGCCTTGCTTGGTGCTGAGCCAGAAGGAGCAGCTATTGAAGAACAAGGATTTGGCTGGACTAGTCGTTTTAAATCAGGAAAAGGAGCAGACACCATTACCAGTGGATTAGAAGTGACCTGGACCTCTACTCCCACCAAATGGAGTAACAATTATTTTGAAAATCTTTTCAAGTACGAATGGCAATTAACAAAGAGTCCAGCTGGCGCACAACAGTGGGTAGCCAAGAATGCAGATCAAACTATTCCGGATGCATTTGATGGTTCTAAAAAGCATTTACCCACCATGCTTACAACGGATCTGTCACTTCGATTTGATCCCGCATATGAAAAAATCTCCAGAAGATTTTTAGAAAACCCTGACCAGTTTGCTGATGCATTTGCGAGAGCTTGGTTCAAATTGACACATCGTGATATGGGACCTCGCGGCCGTTATATTGGCAAAGAAGTTCCGGCAGAGGTATTGAATTGGCAAGACCCTATTCCTGCAGTAGATCACGCACTCATTGATAAAAATGATATCAAGTCTTTAAAAGAAAAAGTTTTGAATGTAGGAATCAGCATTAGTGCATTAGTTAATACTGCTTGGGCTTCTGCATCAACATTCCGTGGTTCTGACAAAAGAGGTGGTGCCAATGGCGCTCGTATTCGTTTAGCTCCCCAGTGTTATTGGGAGGTAAACAACCCCGCACAATTGTCCACTGTGTTAGGAAAACTAGAGTCCATTCAAAAAGAATTCAATCAATCTGCAACAGGTGGAAAAAAAGTTTCACTAGCCGATTTGATTGTACTGGGTGGATGTGCTGCTATAGAAAAAGCAGCTGAAAAAGCGGGAGCAAAGATTGAAGTTCCTTTTACACCTGGAAGAATGGATGCGACTGCTGCACAAACAGATGTAGAATCATTTGCTGTATTAGAGCCCATTGCAGATGGATTTAGAAACTATGCAAAGAAAAAATATACAATCTCCACAGAAAATTTATTAATAGACAAAGCACAGTTATTAAATCTCACTGCTCCTGAAATGACAGCATTGGTAGGAGGTCTTCGTGTATTGAATGCGAATTATGATCAATCCTCACATGGTGTATTTACGCAGACTCCTGAATCCTTAACCAATGATTTCTTTGTGAATCTGCTTGATATGAGTACACAATGGAATCCTGTTACTGATTCAAAAGATATATTTGAAGGGAAGGACAGAAAAACAGGTAAAATAAAATGGACAGCCACTCGAGTAGATCTAATTTTTGGATCAAATAGTGAGTTACGTGCCCTTGCTGAAGTATATGCCTGTGAAGATGGTAAGGAAAAGTTTGTACGCGATTTTGTTGCAGCCTGGAATAAAGTGATGCAATCAGATCGGTTCTAAATACATTAACTTGCAATTCACTAAAGAGGGAAGCGCATGAAGTTTTATAACTGGCTCATTAAATACAGGTTTTGGATTGGCATCATCACATTGCTGCTAGGCGTTGCTGCCAACCTTGCATTTAGCTTCTGGCCCTCCTTCCCTCTTTACTTGATAGGCGTATTATTAATTGCTGGACATTTCTTTTTTGGCCCTTTGCGCTTGATTCAGGAATACATGGAAAGCGGAAATATGGATGGAGCTGAAAAAGTCATTGCCTCCATTCGTTATCCAAATCTTTTATATAAGCCCATTCGCTCTGTATACTTCACGCTAAAGGGAAATTTAGCAATGATGAAGCAGGATTATGATGGAGCTGAAAAAATGATGAAAAAAGGACTCGACCTGGGCATGCCAATGAAAGAGGCAGAAGGAGCCAGTCTTTTACAAATGGGAATGCTGGCCATGCAAAAGAATGATCTCAAACAAGCGGAGAGTTATGTACGCCAAGCATTGCGCAAAGGATTACCTGACAAAGAAAATCAAGCTGCAGCATTTTTACAGATGTGTAGCTTGATGATGAATAAACGAGAATTTAGAGCTGCAAAAGATTTCTTTAAAAAGGCAAAAGCCCTTAAGCCCACTACTCCTCAGTTGATTGACCAGATCAAACAAATCGAAAAATATATTTCACGTATCCCTGGTTAAAATATTTTACGTATTTTTTCTTATTTAATTGTAAGTTTTTATGGTTTAAAAACAATTTTTTTGCCTATGTTTGAAGTTTTTAAAATTAGTTCACATTAGATATAGATACTTACTAAATGTTACAAGCACCCATTAAAAAGATTAAACTTTTTTTGGTGGACGACCACCGAATGGTAATTGACATGTGGTCAAGCCTTTTGGGTGCAGATCCAAAATTTGAGATAGTAGGCTTTGCCCTTAACGCAGAAGATGGGCTTGAAGAAATTCAAAATTTATTACCAAATGTCGTGCTGCTGGATATCACTTTGCCCGGCATCTCAGGAATAGAACTTGCAAAAAATCTTAGAGAAAAAGCTCCAAGCGTAAAAATTTTGGGAGTATCCATGCACACAAATATCATTCTGATCAAACAGATGTTAATTAATGGAGCAAGCGGATACGTTTCAAAAACATCTTCGTTTGATGAAATGAGAACAGCGATTATCTCAGTTTATGAAGGACAACGATACATCTGCAGAGATGTAAAAGATTATATCACAAATCAAGTAATTAGCGAGCAACAGTCTGACCCTGCCTACCGAATTAACCAGCTTACAAAACGTGAACTGGAGATAGTCAATATGATCAAAGAAGGTTACTCCTCAAGGGAGATTAGTGAAAAATTATTTATTTCAAAAAGAACAGTTGAAGTACACCGATATAATATTTTCAAAAAACTGGATATTAATAATATCACTTCATTGATTCGGGTGACTAACCAGGCATTTCCAAAAGGGTAATATTACCCTTTTACACTCCACGTTCCAAACAGAGACGCGACAGCCTCGTAACGGTAATCAAATATTTTTTTGAGTTTGTCACGTACAAATAGTGAATTAGTAACATCCCCTATAGGCCCGAATGGAATACGATAGTGAACAATATCAACCATTTCTACGCCTCCCTCGATCGCTTTAAAATGATGCTGATGATGCCAAAGACTATAGGGACCAAAACGTTGTTCATCAACAAAATAACGCATATCCTGTACATGCGTAATTTCTGTCATCCAATAAAGAGGGATTCCTAATAAAGGCTTGACAGTGTATTCTATCAGTTGTCCCGGATACATAGTAGTGCCATGAAAGTTGGAAACGATCTCAAATCCCATTTCGCTGGGTGTGATACGCTGTAAATTGGCAGGATTAGAAAAAAAATCCCAAGCTTGTTCTAATGAAATGGGAATTCGCTGAATTGTTTGAAAAGAGTAAGTGGCCATGCTGAATGAATCGATTAATTTCGTTAGAATAACTACTCACACGATAAAAAGTTCAATTCGGATGTCCATTAGCAGAGAAAAACTAGAATCTAAATTTCAAGAAGAATACCGTCAACTAAATGAACAGCAAAAAAAAGCTGTAGATGCATTAGAAGGCCCTGTATTAGTAGTAGCAGGCCCAGGTACTGGCAAGACACAGATTCTAGCCTGTCGCATTGGGAAAATTTTACTTGAGACAGACACGCAACCTGAAAATATTCTCTGCTTAACGTATACCGATGCAGGAGTAGTAGCGATGCGTAACCGGTTACAACAATTTATTGGACCTGCCGCCTACAAAGTTCATCTGGGAACTTTTCATTCGTTTTGCAATGAGGTCATTCAAGATAATCTCCCCTACTTTGAAAAACAGCATTTGGATCCTATATCAGACTTAGAGCGCATTCAATTATTTAAAGATCTCATTGATAGTTTTCCAAAAGAACATCCCTTTAAACGCTATCGTGGTGATGTGTACTATGAAGCGCAGAATATGATCCGCTTATTCAGTACCATGAAACGTGAAGGGTGGACTAAAGAGTTTATTAACGAAAAGATTAATTCCTGTTTGGCCGATCTACCCAATCGAGAAGAGTACATTGCTAAAAGAGCAAGTAAGAATTTCAAAAAAGGAGACCTACGTACCGATCGTATTGATAAGGAAAAAGAAAAAATGGATCGTCTGCGTACCGCAGTTGGAGAATTTGACACCGTGCAATCAATGATGAAAGCACGGAATCGATATGATTTT
>JBILMC010000095.1:0-5301 GCA_044375755.1 Chitinophagaceae bacterium | reverse complement strand
GATCGGCATCAGGATCTGTACCGCATAATATATCAGCGTCCAATTCCTCGGCTAATTTTAATCCCAAATGCATTGCCTCTGCTTCCTCTGGATTAGGATATTTCACAGTGGGAAAATCTCCATCAGGCTTTGATTGCATTTCTACAATGTGAATATTTTTAAACCCAAACTTTGTTAATACAGGAGGAACCAGTTTTATGCCAGAGCCATGTATGGGTGTATAAACAATTTTGAGTTCAGCATGTTTTTCAATAATTGATGGATAGATACTTAATTCTTTCACCATCGAAATATATCGCTGATCCATTTCATTCCCCAAAGATGTTATCAAATTTTCACCTCCCGCCCACTTTACATCATCAACCCCGTTAATTTTCTCCACTTCCCGAATTACATTTTTATCATGTGGAGGGACTAATTGCGATCCATCATTCCAGTATGCTTTATAGCCATTATATTCTTTTGGATTATGGGATGCTGTGCAAACCACTCCCCCTTGACATCCTAATTCTCGGATTGTAAATGACAACTCGGGTGTAGGACGTAAATCCTCAAAGAGGTACACCTTTATTCCATTTGCTGCAAATACCTGTGCAGTTGTTTCAGCAAAAAAGCGACTATTGTTTCTACTGTCATGCGCTATGGCCACACTGATTTCACCTTCAAAAACACTTTTTAAATAATTAGCAAAACCCTGTGTTGCCATTCCAACCGTATACTTATTCATACGGTTTGTCCCCACTCCCATTAAGCCTCGTAATCCTCCTGTGCCAAATTCAAGATTCTTATAAAAAGCGTCCTCTAATTCAATCGGATTCGTTTCAAGCAGTGTATTGATTTCCTGCTTTGTTTTATCATCATAACTTCCCGCTAACCACTTGTTCAGATTCTCTTGCGCAATAGCATCCATTTTGTCTGATTTTTGAAAGCGGAAAGTTACCGAAATTTGGGAGTACATATGCGTGTGATCCCCCTTGCAATTCTGCTTAATCTTTTGGTACCCATCTTACCATCTCACGCCCAAGTTCAGTTTGCGGATTCATTATTTAAAACACAGGAAAAAAGAAAGAAAGAATTACAACAACGGATTAGATGGATGACCGCAGCAAATTTTGCAGGCTACGGAGCCGCAATGACTGGACTATACTCAGCTTGGTATAGGCATTACCCCCAATCATCATTCCATACTTTTAATGATTGGGGGGAGTGGAAACAAATGGATAAGGTAGGGCATTTATACAGCGCCTACATTGAAAGTATGGGAAGTATGGAATTGTGGAATTGGGCAGGACTAGATAGAAAGAAAAGGATCTGGATTGGAGGCCTAAGTGGAGCTGCCTACCAAACTGTAATTGAAATTCTGGATGGATTTAGTGCACAATGGGGATGGAGCTGGGGTGATTTTTCTGCAAATATTGCTGGCAGTAGTCTTTTAATTGCACAGGAACTGGGCTGGAAAGAACAACGAGTAGAATTAAAACTATCTTATCATAACGTTCGTTATAGCGACCCAATTTTAAATAATCGTTCCACACAACTGTTTGGATCTTCCACTTCGAGTAGATTTTTAAAAGACTACAATGGACAAACCTATTGGGCTAGTGTATCACTGGCCCCTTTTCTAAAAAAAGGGAGTTGGCCATCCTGGTTAAATGTTGCAGTGGGGTACGGGGCTGCGGGTATGATGGGAGGATTTGAAAATATTTCAAAGGATGGGAACGGAAATGTTGTCTTTGATGGAAGAGATGTGCCTCGTTATCGACAGTGGTATATAGCCCCAGACCTCAATTGGAAAAAAATTAAGACTAATAAAAAAGGAGTACGCTTGCTATTCACACTATTAAATGCTTTTAAGTTGCCCGCTCCTACACTAGAATTTTCAAGAGGCCGATTCAAGTTCCACCCACTCTATTTTTGAGCACTTTTGGCTTAATTTAGCGCATCAATCTTAGTCATGAACTTATTGCAACCCCTTCTTTTTGCGGTGGTGACTTTTATTTCGATTTTTTGGGCTACTCGTAGTGCTAAAAAAATTATTCGAAACATCAGATTAGGGAAATCAACCACAATTAAAGGAGACATTTTTGCCCGCTGGAAAAATGTTTTTCTTCTTGCATTTGGGCAACAAAAAATGTTTCGTAATCCTGGCGTTGCAATTTTACATTTGTTTGTATATCTGGGGTTTGTGATTATCAATATCGAAATTGTTGAAATCATTATTGATGGCATTACTGGAGAACACCGAATTTTTGCGCCATATTTAGGCTCCCTCTACACCTTATTGATTAATTCATTTGAACTACTGGCAGTATTAGTGATTGTAGCGTGTATTCTGTTTTTAATCCGCAGAAATATTCTGCCAATCAAACGACTAAAAAGTAAAGACTTGGACGGATGGCCACGAAATGATGCAACTATCATTTTAGTTACAGAGATTGTTCTAATGAGTCTTTTTCTTTTGATGAATGCGAGTGATACGCTGCTTCAGTCTCGAGCAGTACCCCCCTATTTCACTCACGCCTCCGAATCATTTTGGTTTTCTTCGTTGCTGCACCCACTTCTTCAAAATACTACTAACTCAACGTTAATCATACTAGAACGCAGCACATGGTGGCTGCACATTCTAGGCATTTACGGATTTCTAAACTATTTACCCACCTCCAAACATCTTCACATTTTGCTAGCGTTTCCAAACGCTTATTATGCTTCGCCAGATCCCGCTGGCAAAATGGAGAATATGCCATCGGTTCAACAAGAGGTTCTTTATGCGATGCAGCCTGAGTTAGCTCCTGCCACCCAAGAAGGAGTTCCTCCTAGATTTGGAGCTAAGGATGTGCAAGACCTCACTTGGAAAAATTTGTTGGACGCATACAGTTGTACAGAATGTGGCAGATGTAGTAGCGCGTGTCCTGCTAATCAGACAGGGAAACTTTTATCGCCACGAAAAATCATGATGGATACACGAGACAGATTAGAAGAGGTTGGTCGAACCATTGATAGAAACGGAGAATGTAAAGAGGATGGACGCTCACTCCTACATGACTACATTACGGTAGAAGAATTGAATGCATGCACTACTTGCAATGCATGTGTTCAAGAGTGCCCAGTAAGCATAAGCCCCTTGGATATCATTCTTCAACTTAGAAGAAACCTTGTGATGGAAGAAAGCAACACACCAGCTGAATGGGCGGGTTTATTTAATAACGTGGAAAATAATTTTGCACCCTGGAAATTTAGCCCCTCCGATCGAGAAAACTGGATTCATCAATCTTGACGGGGTTTCTTCATCCAGTGTGATTCCCATTTTTCAATTTGTTCCCCAACCTTGTTCTTGTCTCCCTTGGGGTCATTCATTCGATGCACTGCGTCCTTTTTTTGTAGCAGCCTAAAAAGTTGCCAACCGGCAGAAAGTAAAAAAACAACTCCAATCACACCACTAACTATGGATTGGTTATTAGAGATAGCCGAAGCAACTAATTGTCCACCAAAAATAAAAACTGAGTTTCCCAAAAATGTACCAATGCCTATACCAATTATATAGACATTATAATGAGAGTACTTTGGTTCGATAAAACCTTTAGCCAAAAGCACAGAACTCCAACCAAACCAAAAAGGAATCTGAACAGGATTAATTGCGCTCATTAAAAACCCTAAAAGGAGTTTAGGCAACGAGCTACTCAAAATTGGGTTACCAGTGTGAGTAGCCGGGTGTAAGGCAGCATAAAAACTTGAAACTGCCAAAGCAAGAAGAAGTACAAGAGTCAACCAATCAAAAAATAGAAGCAATCTTACCTGCTTACGTATCCAGTCCATTGCTACTAGTGAAAGTCGAACATAGACGATTTCTGCAAGTAAGGAACCTATCGAAAATTGAATAGCCGCCTGTACGCCGTCAGAAATAGAAATTTGCATGGCTGCAACATTTAGCGTACCAAGAGGTAAAGAGCCAATGAAACTTACCAATAAGCCAGTGAATAGAACTCTTAACAATATTAACATCTAATCAAAAATATTTATATACCGGAAACATCTAGTTTCTCCAATTGTTCAAAATGCGTACGTGCCCGCTTTAAAAAATAGTAGCCCTTTTTAAAATTCCAATACCTATACCCGTTTTGATGGTTATACGCACTTATTTGAAATAAAGCTGACCAATGGGATAAAAGTACTCGGTAAGCCTGTAATAAACTCATCCCACAATCATAAATATGATTAGGTTCAGCACCACAGCCATTAAATTCTAAAATACTAAACTCTTTTCCTTCTCTTAATGACTGAACAGAAGTGGCTTTAATATCGTAACGACCATAATAAAAAGAGGTCTGATGACTTAACTTATCAAACATATTCAATAAACTGTCATCTATTTCATGCATTAGATTCGTAAACTGCGCTCCCCGGTTATGGTTGCCAGCATAAGACAAATAATAGACTTTTCCCAGCAGGGGAATTTCATCCCACCTTTCAACATGCCGTACTTGCAACTCTGACATCCGATTTTTTGCTTTTGGATGACTTAAGATTAATTCTTTAATACTTGAGACACCATCACCCTTTACATGCATTAAATCTTTTTGAATAAACCCACTTATAGTTCCTTTTGCAGATGAGGGGTGTCGATAATAAAAGACGCTATATTCAACCGGAAAATCAACAAAAGCTTGCACCAAATATTCAACAGACATTTTTTTATGATAAATACGCCATTGTTCCCAAGTAGTTATTTTTCGAAATAGCAGCCCCTTCATACCAACATCTGGCTTCACAGTGAATGGCAATTCAAAACCGGCTGATCGAATCTTTTCTTCAGTTTCTTTTATCGGATCTTTTGGAGAAATATATATGGTAGCAGGAAAATAGTTAATAGGAAGTTGCGCATACATCTCCTTTTTACCCTCTCCCTCAAAACCACCAAACGTAATAGTAGGATTTGAAGCACTAAAAAACCATATGGATCGACTCCGGATACAATACCAGATCCAGAATGGGAGTAGAGGAAAATAGAGCACAAAAAAGTTCCATTGCTCCCAATGCGAGATTCGTTTCCAGATTTGCTTCATACGGATTGAAACAAAAGTAGGCAAAGCATAAAACAGAGCAACAGCTCATGGACTAAAATATGTATTTTTACTGCTCAATTTATTTCGATGAATATCCCTACTCTAGCCTCCTGTGTTGCGGAAGGAAAAAAACCAAGCATACTCTTTTGGGTTGGCTGTGCAGGCAGTTTTGATCAACGAGCACAACGTGTCAGTAGAGCTTTTGCGCATATTTTAACACAAGTAGGAGTCGATTTTGCGA
>JBILMC010000094.1:0-5302 GCA_044375755.1 Chitinophagaceae bacterium | reverse complement strand
ACGCCTATTGTAACAGCAACTTCTACAAAGCGTACGAACAGCTACAATTTATACACCGGCAACCAGTACTTGTATAAGTCAACCGATGAGGGAACAAACTGGCAACGCATTTCTCCTGACCTCACTACAAATGATAAAGAGAAGCAGAAGACTGAAAAGAGTGGAGGTATCACGGGAGACAATACCAGCGCAGAAAATCACTGTACCATTTTTACAATTACGCAAGATCCCAGAAATGAAGATATCATTTGGGTAGGCACCGATGATGGAAATGTGCAAAAAACCATTGATGGTGGTAAAACCTGGGTGAATCTATCAGCAAGAATATGGAATACAGGTATCCCAAAAGGGGCTTGGATTTCCAGTATTGAAGTATCAGCACGTAACATGAATCAGGTTTTTATTACCGCTGAAAATCACATGTATGGAGATCACCAAACCTATGTTGTAGAGAGCCAAGATGGGGGCACCACTTTTAAACGAATTCAATCAAAAGAATTTACAGGCTTTGCGCATGTGATTCGCCAAGATCCTGTAGAGCCCAACTTGTTATTTCTTGGAACGGAAATGGGTTTATTTATTTCATTGGATGCAGGGGCTACTTGGATGCGTAGCAAGTATCAGAATATACCATGGTATGCATTAGTGAGAGATCTTAAGATTTCAAAGAGTGGAGATCTTGCTATTGCAACACATGGGCGTGGTATTTATGTGATGGATAATTTATCTACGCTGCGTCGATTTGCGAAAATCGCACCAACTGAGTCGGTTGTGTTTTATCCAGTAGAACCGTTCCGCTATGAGGTAGCTCCTCAAGCCCCTGGTTCCAGTGAAAATTTACAGGGTTGGACTGTATCAGGTAAGCCTGTTCTGCCTATGCTAGAGTATTACTTGAAAGAAAAGTCTACGCAGGCTGTAAAGATTCAGTTGTTTGACGCAAAAGGAAATAAAATCAAAGATCTAAATGGTTCGGGTAATAAAGGAATGAATAAAGTGTATTGGGGCTTAGATCAAAATCCTCCTAAAGTTGCTGTGGGCGGTTTCACGGCAGGATCAACTGTATTGTTTGCTTCTGTAATTGGTCCACGTGCTCCAATAGGAACCTATAAAGCAGTTTTGACAGTCGGGGATATTAAAAAGGAGCAGCCCATACAGCTTCTAGAAAACCAAAGTGCTGGTTTTTCTGCCACACAAATTCAACTATTACATACGCAAGCGATGCGTTTATTTAAACTGGAGGAGCAATTGTTTTATCTAAGTGACTCTTTGGACAAGCAAATTTCTTCTTTGAAGAAAAACACTTCTCGTAATGCTAAAGAAGAAAGTCAACTTCTGGAATTAGAAAAGTTCAGAGCTGAAATCATTGAGACTAATCGTAAGACAGTATTCTTCGATGAGTTTAAATATCGTCGCAGGCTCAGTGATGTGTATGTAGCAGTTTGCACTGCACTTGAGCCTTTCTCCGCTTCTAAAATTGGAGCAATTGAGGCACTAGAGAAAGAATTTGGAGAATTACAGGTACGATTTAAACAGCTGCTGTAACAACAATTGATTGTTTAATCTCTGCTAAGGCTGCGTCCCATAGTGCTATTCTTGATTGGAGTGCATTGGACGCAGCCTCAATGGCAGATTGCCATTTTGCTTCGTCATTTCCGCAAAGCTCTTGAGTCATTTCTATAGCCAGATGGGAGTGGTGGCCTCCGTCTACTTCAATATGTCTTTCTATATAGTATTTAGCAAGATCAATCGAGTGTCCACCACTGGGTTGGATTTTCTCCAGTATACTTGCAAACATTTCGGGAATTAAATCTTCTCTTCCAAATGTAAACACAGCAGCCAAGATATGCGGCTGATTTTGATCGATCAGGTCAAACGTATGTTTGGCAAACAATTTTGCAGCAGTAGGAAGTTGTGAAGCTGCAATCGCATTAGAAACGGGCGTTCCATTTTTTAGTTCTTGTACTAGTTGCAAAATGGGTTTGCTATTAGCGCCTGCTTGTTGCATCGCAGTTAAGTATAACTCAAAATGACTGATCCGCTTACCTTCTTGATCAACATCTGATTCTTCTCCAGTAACGATTTCATTAATCAGAAAACGGGTATTCGCACTCCCCACAGGAATCCAAGGGGTGGTTACACAAGTAAGATTACGTTGTAGCGACTTTAGTAAAGACATAAAATCCCATACCGCAACCACATGGTACTGCATGAAGATTCTGATTGCCTCTATCGTATCGATAGTAGCGTACAATTCGTGTTCAACAATTTGCTTTTGAAGTGGGGCGAGGGTTTGACGAATTCGTTCTATACTCATGCGTTAATAACAAGCAATGAGGACGGTGGTTTAAGATTGGGGCTGATTTTTTTTAAATCAATTAGTGGTCTAGTTATTCATTGAAAAACTGCAAGCAAAACTCTTTCTTTGAATGGTTTTGCTGGGGTGGTTAAATTTTGGGAAGTAAAATAACAGCTAATAATTAGTTCGTTATGGCATAGATCTTGCGTCATGAAAAACATTGCTCAAACGCGATACGTATCTGGCTTCCATTGCTGAATAGCTTTCTTGATTTCCTTGGAGCGAAGTTTTTCAGTACTTGCTCTTTTGGCTAGCTCAGGAAACTCTGCATCACTAGCAAATCGAAGTGCCACGATTTGTCCGATTCGTAACTGGGGGTCGAGCGGTTTTCCAGTCAGGACAAAGTGTCTAAAATTTTCTTCGTTACGAATAACACGGTCTTGCACTTTTAGCGAATACATTCTTGCGATTCCTGCAATACAGAAAAGAAGAAAAAAGGCAATAGTTAAAAGAATTGATGTAGTTAGGTTTTCAGAAGATGCATTTAGTAATCCAATAGCTGCCAGGACTACTCCAACTAAAGATAGTGGGAGTACTAGGAAATGGAAAAAGGGGTGGAGACGCTTATGATTTGAAAAGTTTTGGCTGTTCATAGAAAGTACTTTTATTAAAGGTACGGTTAGTTAATCCTAGTTAGAATGGGTTAAATCGAATAATTTACTATCAGCTTATGATTCTAGGTTTCTTATAAAATTTCTTACCTTTCTTAGGGTAAAGATCATTTTGTAATTTCTATAAGTCTTGTCAATGTCAAAAGAGAAATCTTATATCAAAAGGCGTTCGTTTCTTAAAGTAACTGCCCTTGCGGGGGGAGGATTGGCAATTAATTTTTCTTGGTTGCCGGCTTTTGGACAAATAAATGATATAGATCGGCGTGGGTTGCCTGGTGATTGGGTAGAGATTAATGGTTTCATAAAGATTACACCGGACAATATCATAAAAATTTTAAACCCTAATCCTGACTTTGGACAAAACGTGATGACCTCACTTCCTATGATTGTAGCGGAGGAACTCGATGCAAACTGGGAAAAGGTGGTGGTAGAGATGGCTCCACATAATAATAAGTTAGGTCCACAGTTCACGGGGGGTAGTAATTCAATTCGAATGTATTGGAAGCCTTTACGTGAAGCGGGTGCAAAGGCGCGTTATATGTTAATGCAGGCCGCAGCGGAAACGTGGAAAGTGCCCATTGAAGAAATAACAACTAATGCTTCGATGATTTATCATAAGAACAGCGGTAAGTCAGGTACATACGGAAGTTTTGCATCTACAGCAGCAACATTACCTGTTCCTAAAACAGTGAAGTTGAAAAATGTAAATGATTTTAAGATTGTTGGGCACTCGCAGCAAAATGTCGAAGGATTAAAAATTGTAAAAGGCGCTTCTCTTTTTGGTTTGGATTACAAACAAAAGGGGATGCTCATAGCAATGATTGAACATCCCCCTGCATTTGGCATGAAGCTTGAGTCTTATGATGCTTCTGAAACATTAAAAATGCCGGGCATCAAGGATGTTTTTACGTTGAAGTTGTATGAGGAAAATTTTGAGCAAGGAAGTTTTGATACAAGAACGTTTAATGATTTACTGGTTATAGTAGGAACTACAACTTGGGAAGTAATGAATGCCCGAAAAAAATTAAAGGTCAACTGGCAACTAGCAGGGGATAGAAAAGATTACATGGCTGGAAGAGGTAGCAAATCAGAAGTAATAGTGCCAGGAAATCTTGAGTCTACTTCCCGGCAACTTGAAATGATGAAGGAGATGGCTGCAAAGCCAGCTCAATTACTACGCAAGGATGGGGATCCTGAAGCTGCTTTCAAAAATGCTGCACAGATTATTGAGCGTACCTACACCGCCCCTTTTTTAGCCCATAACTGCATGGAGCCAATGAATTTCTTTGCCCATGTTACCGATGAAAAAGCGTTGTTAGTTGGACCGCTGCAAGCACCGGGCTGGATACAAACTACCTTGGCCAAGCTCTTAAAAATGCCCACCGATAAAATTGAAATTCAAATGACACGTATGGGTGGTGGTTTTGGTCGAAGGGCCTATGGTCATTATCTCTCTGAGGTAGCGCTGATCTCCAAAAAAATGCAAGCACCTGTAAAATTGGTCTATACGCGAGAAGATGATATGACCTATGGAATTTATCGTCCAATGTATACTGCCACGTATCGTGCTGCATTAGATGCGAATAAAAATTTGATTGGTTTTCATGTAAAGGGAGGAGGAATACCTGAGCATCCCATACATGCAAATAGATTTCCCGCGGGTGCGGTTGAAAACTATCTGGCAGAGGGTTGGCAAATCCCTTCGAATATTACAATTGGTGCATTCAGGGCACCTCGCTCTAATTTCAATGCAGCGGCAGAGCAATCATTTCTCGATGAACTCGCAGAAGCAATGGGTAAAGATCCAATTGATTTTAGATTAGAGCTTTTGAAAAAAGCAAAAGAAAATCCTGTAGGTAAGAATAATGAATATGATACAGAGCGCTATGCTGGTGTTCTTCAGTTGCTAAAAGAAAAATCAGGATGGGGTAAATCGGAGAATAAAAAATACAGTCGCGGAGTCGCTGCTTATTTCTGTCATAATTCCTATGCCGCACATGTAGTAGATATGGTAATAAAAGATGGTCAGCCCTATGTAGAGCGTGTATTCAGTACAGTTGATTGTGGTATCGTCATTAATCCAGATGCTGCAACCAACATGGTACAGGGTGCTGTTATCGATGGAATCGGGAATGCCTTTTTTGGTGGGTTAACCCATGTAGATGGTGCTGTGCAACAAACCAATTTCCATCAATACAGAATGATTCGTATTCATGAGTCACCGATTAAAATTGAGGTCTCTTTTGTTGATAATGATATTGACCCAACTGGCTTAGGCGAACCGCCTTTTCCTCCTGTATTTGGTGCGGTTGCTAATGCGTTATATAAACTAGAA
>JBILMC010000100.1:0-5079 GCA_044375755.1 Chitinophagaceae bacterium | reverse complement strand
CACTAAAGAAAGAGGAACCTCTTCCCTCTTTTGGGTTTTCTACCCCGATTTGCGTCCTATGCTGGTTAAATCTGAAGTATACAATCCTAAGAACATGGGACAAAGTCGCATGACATGGGAAGAGTTATTTGAGAGCCGTATGTTTAGCAGCTATATTGTTAAGTCTACTCTTGATAATCCGCAGAGTAAGCTGATTCGTAACTATATCAAGGATCCTATTATGCAATTGCTGGAAGGGGAAAATATCAAAGAGAAAATTTTCAACTTTGAGCAGGATCTTTGGTCGTACTAAAATAGGCTTCAATCTTTTTTGCCTTAGCAGTGCCTACCACGTTGATTAACTCTTGAGTCGATGCTGCCGCAATATTTTTACTAGATCTAAAGTGTTTGAGTAAAAGAGTTGCTGTTTGAGCGCCAATACCAGGTATTTCCTGTAATTCGTTTTTAAAGGTTCCTTTACTGCGCTGTTGCCGGTGAAAGCTTAGCCCATAGCGGTGTACTTCATCTCGGATACGGCGAATAAAAAGTAGACTGGGTCCATTGTAAGGCAATTTGAGCGACTCTGAGTCGCCGGCAAAGAATAACTCTTCTTCATTTTTGGCGAGCCCTACTAAGGTCATACGACCTTGTAATCCTAATTCAGTTATGGCTTCTTGTGCAGCGCTCAACTGTCCTTTTCCTCCGTCAATAATTACCAGTTGCGGAAAGCGCTGCTCTTCTTCTTGCATACGTTTGTAGTGTCGGCCAACGGCTTCTTTCATGGAGGCAAAGTCGTTAATGCCCTGTACGGTTTTGATATTGAATTTTCGGTAATCTTTTTTGCTGGGTTGTCCGTCTTTAAAACAAACAACGGCGGACACTGGAAAGCTGCCTTGGAAATTGGAGTTGTCAAAGCATTCTATATGTACAGGTAGTGAGCTCAATTGTAAATCCTGCTGCAAATCCGATAGCAACTTTTCTGTATCCTCCATCTTTTGGGTCAACTGTAAACGTTGTTTTCGTTTGATATCTGAAACAAAATAGGCGGCATTTTTTTGAGAGAGATCCAGCAGTTTTTTCTTGTCTCCTGATTTCGGGACTGTGATTTTAATTGTAGGGTCTGGATAATCAATTAAAAAGGGAGTGACAATTTCTGGTGCTTGACTGCCAAACTGCTCTCGTAATTGTGAAATGGCAAATGCAAGAATTTCTTGCGGTGACTCATTGAGTTTAGGCTGTAGTTCTACTGTATGTGTTTGATTAATGGCTCCATTTCGAACCATTAGATAGTTGACGTATACCTGATCGCCTTGACTAATGGAGAATATGTCAAGCGTAGCCGCTTTGACATTCGCTACTACCGAGCGGGCCTGGTATTGTTGTAGAAATTCAACTTTCTTTTTCTGTTGGGCAGCTTTTTCAAAAGCCAACTCACTAGCTAGCTTTTTCATTTCTGTTTCCATTGATCGAATCACAGGTCCCAGATTTCCGCTTAACAGATCTCGTACTTTTTCTAATTCTTCTTGGTAAGCAGCCGCAGCCTGCAGCCCTTCGCAGGGGCCTTTGCAATTTCCTAAATGATATTCCAGGCAGACCTTATACTTTTTTTGTTCAATTTTTTTAGGAGAAAGATCCAGGGCACACGTACGTAGCGGAATTGTTTGCTTAATAAAATTTAAAAGTTCTCGTACATGATACACCGAAGTAAAAGGTCCCAGATAGGAAGAGCCGTCATTTATTTTTTGTCGGGTTAAAAATACCCGGGGGAAATGCTCTTTGCGAATAACGATAAAAGGATAGGTTTTGTCGTCTTTTAATAAAATATTAAATCGTGGACGAAATTCTTTGATTAGCGAATTCTCCAGTAAAAATGCATCCTGCTCGGTATTTACAATTGTGAATTCTATACGCTCAATCCGTTTGACCAGTTCCAGTGTTTTTTGATTTTGAGCTTGTTTAGTAAAATAGGAGCTGACACGCTTGCGAAGTTGTTTGGCCTTGCCTACATATAAGAGTTCACCACTCGCATCATAGTATTTATAAATGCCAGGTTGGTCAGGTATTGTATAAGCTATTTTACTGTACTGTTCCGGCGTCATAGTCATTGTGGTCATTCCAAATTACTTTGGCGGTAGTAACAACGGGTGGTTCGCCAGGTAACTGTGAAGTGCGGGTTATTTGAAAACTGCGATCCAATAGCCAGAGCATTTCTAGTTGTAACAAGCCATTTCGGTTATTACGCACTTTGCTGGCAATAATGGCGGTTACTTTATCTCCAGTAGCAGGGTCGGGCTTTATCATTATTTCTTCCTTTTGCCACTCTTCATTATTTGCGTCTAGAGGAAGGTAGGTGAGTATAACACGTTTTAGTAATTCATCATATCTGCTTTCTTCCTTGAAGCGTTTTGCATTTTTTGAAAGTGACAAATCAAGTATAGCTAAGAATTCTGCTGCCTCTTCTCTAAACTCTTCTCTGCGTATGTAGACAGTATCGGATGGAATGGTGTCAGTTCCGCTGTAAATGTATTTGGTAATAGAGTAGAGGGAACTATCTACATGTGCTATCTGTGTTTCAATCAACGAAGGGATGGATATATATTTTTTTTGATCTTTTGACTGACAGGCGAGCAATAATAGCGTAAGCCCAATTAAAAAAAAGCGTCTGTTCATACTGTAAAATTACAGGAAAGAGTTGGGTGAGATCAGGCGATTATTTGCCTAACTGCATACCTAGCTTCACTCCAAAATCATAAAGATGTTCGCTAACGGGATAGCCCTTTTTGAAGCTAGAGAATAACTGATAACGTACCTGTGGGCCTATGCGAAAATCATTTTTGCCAATGGAGAACTTTGCATAGGTTTCAAATCCTACGTTCATATTCCACTTATTGATCAAATAAGGTACTTCGGCATAGTTTTGGTAGTCCATCGAGATCACATACGAGCGGTTGCCTACTACATACGTAGGCTGAATTGTTGTACTGAAGCCCCAGTGGTTTTGCTTTTTGCCAAGTATTCTCCACTCTAATCCTATCGGTACGGAAAGTGAATAGTAGTAGTTACGTAACCAGCTCGCTTTTGCCATAAATCCATTGCTTCTAAAGCTGGTAAGCATAGATACAGCAGTGGGTCCTCCCCAACTATTCATCAGCGCAATGGTGGCTACTTCGGATGGATAGTTAAAGGCTTTTATATCGTATTTGCTCACATTAAACTGAAGGCCTGCAATCAAGTCAATACGTTTTCCCAACGGATACGTACCAGTTAGTCCCAATTGCATTCCAATATCAGGGCGATGGGTGATTACATTGTCTAGCTCAGGCGTAGCCGTTGGTGCTGCAGAGAGACTCATGCGCGCCTGGGCAATAAATTTTTGATCCTCTTGTAATGAACGATAACTGATGGTTGGTGTAAAATGTAATTGCCAATTAAAGCGAGGATTATGTTTTTGTCGTTGATAGCTATTGGTTACACTTTCAATAGTGAGAGGTAGTTTTTCTTCAACTTCAGGTTGTGTTATTGGTAGTACTAATGTGGCCTCCTCAACCTTTTCACTTGATGAAGTTGCGACTTCTGTCGTCTTTTCTGGATTAGTTGTCGGTGCAATATTAACTGTGCTTTCAGTGTTTCCTTGCGAGTTTGCTAGTGAGTTTGAAGATTCAATACTAATTAAAGGCAGCTGAATATTTGCTGCGATTTCTGTTCCATCGAATGCGTTAATTGTAGTTTCTTCTGCCATTGATCTATTGAAACGCTCATGATTGCTAGGGGCAGGAGTTGTTGGTGTTATCGCAGCTGCAATCGTTTTATCAGGTGAAGCCGTTGCTCTTTCACTATTAGATAACCAGGTAATAGATCCAACTGTAAATGCCAATAAAAGCAATGCTGTAAGCGGCCAGCGCTTTTTGGGGTGTAATCGCGCATGAATCTTATTCCAAATTTCATCCGAAGGATATAGCCGGTGGTTATCGGCATTCTCCTTGAGAAACTGTTCAAATTCTCTATCGTTGTTCTTCCCTTCCATCTGTTCCTTCACACTGCAAAGCAGTAATTATAATTGCTGACCCACGGCTTGTAACCAGTCGGTCTTTTGTTTTGGTTGCAAAATGTTCTTTTTAATCAATAAGTCTTCTAACATCGATTTAGCTCGGGTAAATTGGCTACGACTGGTGCTTTCTTCAATATCCAGCAACTGTGAAATTTCCCGATGATTATATCCTTCAATCGCGTACAGATTTAGAACAGTTCTGTAGCCAATGGGTAAGCTTCGGATACTTTCTACAATTTGTTTAACCTGTACCACTGCAGGTACACTTTCTTCACGAATCTGTATCGAGCTCGCGTGAATCAGTTCAACACTCTCATTGAACTTTTTATTTTTTTTGAGAATATTGATACATGTGTGTACAACGATTTTGCGGATCCAGCCTTCAAAAGAGCCTTTATTCTTAAAAGTGTGTAATTGCAGAAAAACTTTGATGAAGCCCTCCTGCAACATGTCTTCCGCATCTTCTCGATTATGCGCATAACGATAACAAACCGCAAGCATTTTTGGACTGTACTGACTATACAGCCACCGTTGTGCGTTGGGATCGTTACGTAGACAACCTTCTAAGATGACTTCCTCTGTCATAGGGGCGACGTTGGTAGTCTGAATATAAGACAATTTTATGCCTAGTTCGCTGCACTAGGTGTTAAAAATTAACCCGAATAGCGAGGTATACATTACGCCCCGGAGCGGAAAAGCCCGAAGCGAAATATCGGTAGTTTCGGTCCAGTATATTTTCTACACCGGCTTGTAGTTGAAGAGCTTTGTCAAGCTGGTAACCCACACGCAGGTTCAGCGTGTACCAAGCAGGTGTTCCATCTGGAGTGGCATATTGGGCATTGTCCTCGCCTTCTGTATTGTAATCTTTGATTCGTTTCCATCCATTAAAGTGTATAAAAAACTCCCCGTCCCAAGCGTCTTTTTGATAAAGAATGGATGAACGTCCAAAAAGTGGTGGAATGTGGTCCAGTGGTTTTTTAGTGCCGTTATTGGTTATGAAACGACCATAGGTTTGACTGACTGTAGTTTCCCAGGAGAGGTGAGGATTAAGG
>JBILMC010000165.1:0-3592 GCA_044375755.1 Chitinophagaceae bacterium | reverse complement strand
CAGTTGGTTTTGGTTTACCGCCCTTCGTTTCAACGAGGGGCTATTTTTTTACTAATGTCTTACGAACTGCAGTTACTTCTTTTTCTGTAATTGGGTCAGCTTTGTTTCCGAAATGAGTACGTATATAGGTTAAGATGGATGCAATTTCTTTGTCAGACAAATAAGAGAAGGAAGCCATTGGACTAAAATAGTCCTCATCCTGCACCTCGATTGGTTCGTTAAGTCCATTTAGTACAATTGAAATCAATCGCTTTTTATCACCTGTTGTATAATCAGTACCAAAAAGAGGAGGCGTCATTCGAGGAACTCCCCCGCCATCACTTTGATGACAAGTCAAACAATATTTTTGGTACAGCTGTTGACCACTTAACGGATTAACTTTTCCTTGCGCTTGGCTACTCAGTGATAGTAATGTTGAAAAGAAAAGTACAAAAAAACAAAATCGATTCACAGTGCCATTATTTAGGTTCATATGATATTTTCCAAACCCAACCCTTTGCATCATCAGATACCAATAATGAACCATCAGCAGATTGAGCTAGACCACATGGCCTGTGCTGAGCATCTCGAGGACTCATTACTTTCCCTTTTCCAGTAAACCCATCGGCGAATATCTCCCAATCTCCAGTTGGGACGCCATTTTTAAGGGGAAGAAAAACTACATAAAAACCTTCCTGGTGTTCTGGATTTCTGTTCCAGCTACCGTGAAAGGCTATAAAAGCTCCGTTTCGGTATTTTTCAGGAAACTGAGTGCCCGTATAAAACAAAAGAGCGTTAGGTGCCAGGTGACCAGGAAATGCTGCTAACGGTGATATTGCCTGCGGGGCGCCTTCTTTATTTCCATCCCCACCATATTCAGGGGATAAAACTTTCTTATTCTTAAATTGATCCCAATAAACGTAGGGCCACCCTGCGTCTTGTCCTTGTTTTAATCTGTAAAAAGTTTCTGCAGGTAGCTCTGCACCTGCCTTGGCATCATAGAGCTGAGGGAAGTGTTGATACAACAAATCGCGACCATGTACAGTAACATACAAGTCATTTACCTGATGATTCCAATCCAGCCCAACAACATTGCGTAATCCTGTCGCGTACCGAGTACCTTGGGAGTAAGATTGATCGATGGCGTCTATTGAAAAACGCCATATACCTCCTGCTGAATCCAGAATTGGACAAGGCATACGACCTGGAGATCCTGCTTTTCTGTCTTCCACTTGACAAACATTAGAGGGAGCTCCGATGTTGACATAGATAAATCCTTTTTTATCCAGCGTAATAGATTTAGAAGCATGTTGTCCCTTATCTACTAATCCAACTACAATTCGCTCCGGATTACTAGGTGAAACAGGTATGTAGTTGTCATCAAGTTTATATCGAAATATGGCATTGTTTGATGATGCATAGAGGTAATGCCCTTCTATGGCAATTCCGGTACCAACGTAATTCCCAAAAAGTAAACTGTCCTCGTAAATGCCATCATGATTCTTATCCTTCCATAACACAATTCCAGCACCTTCACGAAGTTTTTCTAGTTTCAAAAAGAGGTTTCCATTTGGAGCAATGGCGATATGTCTTACACGTCCCTGATTTTTCAATAGGGCGATAGAGGTAAACTTTGATGGCAATTGTAGTGCTACCTCTGGTTGTGCCCAACTGTAAATAAAAGGCGTATTAAAAAAAATAATTACTAGTAAGAATCTTTTCATAATTAGTACCCCAAAATTTTAAGCATACTTTGTGCAGTTTGCTGTTTTGCATAAACCCAATCTGTCAATTTTCCATTTTTATCATGCCCAACAATCACATGCTTTGGAGATGGAATAAGACAATGCTTAATACCACCATATCCGCTTATTTGATCTTGGTAGGCACCCGTGTGAAAAAATCCTACATAAAGAGGTTCGGATGTTCCGTTTGTTTTAGGGAGAAATACTTCGTTGATATGCTCTTCAGAATCATAATAATCATGACTATCACAAGTAATGCCCCCTAGCACCACCCGCTGGTAATCCTGATCCCATTTATTAATAGGGAGCATTAAGAATTTTTCTCCAATTCCCCAAGTATCAGGCAAAGTAGTTATAAAAGAAGAGTCGATCATATACCAGGTCTCACGATCGTTTTGTACTTTTTCTGCCGTCACACTAAAAATGTGTGCCATGCTTTCTCCTACAGTAAAGCTTCCAAATTCAGTAAAAATGTTGGGCATGGGAACTTTTGCTTTTTTACAAGCAACCTTTATGTTTCGTACAATCTCATTAATTATGAATTGATAGTCATATTCAAATCCTAATGAGTGTTTAATCGGGAATCCCCCACCAATATTTATAGAATCTAATTCTGGACAAATTTTCTTGAGCTGGCAATAAAGATTCACCACTTTATTTAATTCGCTCCAGTAATAAATATCATCTTTAATACCCTTGTTCAAGAAAATGTGTAACATTTTTAACTGGAATTTACTTTCGTATCCCTCAATCCGATCCACATAAAACTCCAGCACATCTTTTGCTCTAATTCCAAGTCGTGAAGTATAAAAAGGGAAATTGGGCTCTTCCTCTGCTGCCACACGAATACCCAATTTGAAAGGAACTTTGACAGAGTGTGCATAGTCTTTCAATTCTTCCTTATTATCCAAAACAGGAATGACATTTGAAAAACCGCTGTTCAGCAATTGAGCAATTCTTCGAGTATACCCCTTTTGTTTAAAGCCATTACATATGATAAAAGTCTCCTTGGAAATTTTCTTTTTAGCATATAATTTTTTAATGATCTCGATATCATATGCGTAAGATGTTTCCAAATGAATATCATGCTTTAGCGCCTCCTCAACTATAAAACTAAAATGAGAGCTTTTGGTGCAATAACAATAATGATACTTACCCTCATACTTGTGCTTTTTGAAAGCTGCCGCAAACATGGTCTTTGCCTTTTTAATCTGTGAACCGATTTTAGGCAAATAAGTTAGTTTTAATGGCGTACCATGCTTAGCAATCAATGCCCTTAGATCCAACCCATTAAAATAGAGATTACCGTCTTCAACCTCAATTCCTTCTTGAGGAAAATTAAACGTTTGTTTTACAAGATCTAAATAGGCGTTTGTCATGTTTAGTACAATAGTCTGTTTTAAGTAGGAGTAAAATCGGCACAAAACTATTGCTTTAGTATAATCAGTGTCCGATTTGGTAAAAAAAAAAGGTCCGTTTCTAGAACGGACCTAAATTTTGTAAAGGAATTCCGGGTTACTTAACCTCTTCGAAAGGAACATCTGTTACATCTTCAGCGGGCTGAGATCCTGCTTCGGGCTGAGAAGCAGCACCTTGAGGATTACCCTGTGTTGCTTTATACATATCCTCACTAGCTGCAGTCCAAGCAGTATTTAGCGCTGTAAGCTGTGCATCAATTGCAGCAAGATCTTGTGATTGGTGTGCTTCTTTAAGCTTTTCTGCAGCTTGTTCAATAACCGCCTTTTTATCTGCTGGAATCTTATCACCGTATTCCTTAAGTTGTTTTTCAGTTTGGAAAAGCAGTGAATCAGCTTGATTAATTTTGTCAACTTTTTCACGTTCGGCTTTATCAGCAGATTCATTAGCCT
>JBILMC010000090.1:0-5559 GCA_044375755.1 Chitinophagaceae bacterium | reverse complement strand
AGAAAAGAAGCGTTTACAAGAAAGCATGGAGGAAACTACGCGTAAGTCCATAGCTGCAGAATTTGAAAACAAGCTAACTATACTCGAACAAGCCAATCGAACCAATGAAGAAAAACTAAAGGAAGCACGTCAGCAACAATTAGATTTTCTACGTAAAGAACAAGAGTTAAAATTAAAAGAGGAAGAACTAGAGCTCTCCCTACAAAAAAAACTACAGGAAGAAAGAGAAAAGCTGTCAGGCGATCTTCGAAAACTAGAAGAGCAACGCATAGCAGCAAAAGAAACTGAGTTTCAGCTTCGGATTAAAGAGATGGAAGAAAAATTAGAGGCCCAACGAAAGTTAGCCGAGGAAATGAAACGAAAGGCAGAACAAGGGAGTATGCAATCGCAGGGAGAAGCACAAGAATTATTACTGGAAGACTTACTCAAATCTGCTTTTCCTTTTGACACCATCGAAGAAGTGGGGAAAGGCGTAAAAGGAGCAGATTGTATACAAACTGTGCGAAACAAACTTGCACAGGAATGCGGTAAGATCATTTTTGAAAGTAAACGCACCAAAGACTTTTCACCGGAGTGGATTGAGAAACTAAAGTCTGACATGCGTAGTCAAGGTGCAGATGTTGCCGTATTAGTCACACAAGCCTTCCCAAAGGACATGGATCGATTTGGCGAGAAAGAAGGCGTTTGGATTTGCTCCTTTGCCGAAGTAAAAGCGATTGTACATCTATTACGTGATGCATTAATTCGCATTTCCTATGCTTCCAGAAATCAGGAAAATAAAGGGGATAAAATGCAGCTGTTGTACGACTATTTAATTAGCCGAGAATTTGCAGAACAGTGGCAAGCAATCCGCGAAGGCTTTATGAGTATGAAACTTTCCATTCAAAAGGAAAGAGATGCCATGGAGAAATTGTGGAAGTCCAGAGAGAAGCAACTTGAAAAAGTACTTTTAAATGCCGCTCACATCAGAGGTTCTATTGAAGGAATTTCAGGAGCTGATGTTAATCTAAATCTTTTAGAAGATAGTACAGATGGCGAAGAGGATTAATACTCAATCCAAGTCAGTTCCAATTTTTCTATTGATTGATAATTTATTTTCAATCCGCCACTAGTAGGAGCAAAATTAAAATGTAGCTCCTGCGCTGTTTGATCAATGGCAGTAAGTGAGATGTCTTTGATAAAATCGATTCCCAATTGTCCGTGCCACTTGTAAATCGATTCCTTTGCGGACCAGCAGCGGGTTAACCATTTTGCAGCATCACCCCCTTCTTGAAGTGTTGACAAACTCAATTCTTTTTGCAATAAATCTTGCTCGGCATCATCCAGGTACTTATGGCGAATTCTAAAGATCCGCTCTCCCACCCCCTCTATGTCTACTCCCACCTGGTTTTTGCTGGACACTAATGCAGCAGCATATCGATCGGTATGAGATAATGAGAAAAAAGCGTTTACACCCTCAAAAAAAGGCTTTCCTGATTCAGCCACTTTTATTGCGGATAAATCAAGCCCTGGTTCCAATTGCTGAAGGGTAAGTCGCGCTGCTAAATGTCTTTTTTTAACTTCTTCGTGTGCGATAGCACGTGCCGGCGAAAGCTTTGTCTCAAAAAAATGAAGAGGCTCGGAAATTTTCCAAACGGCCAAGGAGGCCCCGGAACTTAATTGTTGTTGAAAAATAATCGGCATGGTGGAATAATTCCTGATTAATTTGCCGTAAATCAAAACGAATATACAACTATGATTCTCTCTGATACTCGAATCCTGGAGGAAATGGAAAAAGGAACGATCAAGATTTCACCCTACAATAGAGAGTGCTTAGGTAGCAATTCCTATGATGTTCATTTAGGAAAAACCCTGGCTACCTATAAAGAACATATGATTGACGCCAAAAAGCATAATCAGATCGACTTTTTTGAAATACCGGATGACGGCATTGTGCTCTATCCACATATTTTCTATTTAGGTGTCACCGAAGAATACACCGAAACGCATGCCCATGTACCTTTCTTAGAAGGAAAATCATCTACTGGCCGATTGGGCATCGATATACATGCTACTGCAGGAAAAGGGGATGTTGGATTTTGTGGTAACTGGACGCTAGAGATTTCGGTAAAGCAACCGGTGAAAGTTTATAAAGGAATGCCCATTGGACAGCTCATCTATTTTCCTGTTGAAGGACCCATCCAAGTGGCCTACAACCAAAAGAAAAATTCTAAATACAGCAATCAACCTGATAGGCCGGTTGAAAGTATGATGTGGAAGAATAAATTCTAATTATCATAAAGCATCCCAGCCTTCTTTTCGCACCCAAGCAAGTAGCCATCCCGTTACCTGTCCATAACTTCGTTTTCCTTGTGGCTGTTGGTTGGCTTGCAAAAAATAATCATACCCAACCATAATCCAATCTTCTAAGGGGCTTTTATAGCGTTGATAGAACTGTTTCAAAGCTCGAATATCTTTTGCAACTAATGGTGAAATACCTGAGGCAATTTGAATTGCACGCGAGGAATCCAATTGATATAACAATCCATGAGCATACAAGTACATATCAAGATATGCAGAGTAACGAAAAAATAAATTAGGAGATTTTCTACAAACCAAATACCCAACAAAATTGGCTTCACTCTCTTTTGCAAAACCAATTTGATGCGCCATCTCATGTGTAGTAACAAAAGGTTGTACAAAAACAGGAATAGTTGTATTGACCTGACCTTCCCCGGTAAATGGATTATAATAGCCTTGAAACCCCAAATAATTTCCCATATAACTGTAAAGTGAAGGCTTAATAGAGGGAGCTTGCATCGCTAAGAAGGGAAACTGAATAGCTGCGGTATCAAATGATAGTTGCGCTTGGTGAAATAGATTTTTTTTGCGTTTCAACTGCTGCCGAATCCCCTGTTGCTCCTGTGATCGGTAATAATTAGCGCGTTGTTGCAAAAAGCGGGTAAGTGTATCTAGCTGATAAACAGAAAAGGAATCAGTCTGTAAAGAAAGTTTCTTGGCAATACCTTGTCGATTATAGTTCAACCCCCACCCTAGATTAAAGAAAACATAAACAAACAAAAAGAAAAAAATGAGTTGTTGCAATCCGGAAACAAGGTATGAACGGTTAATTTTTTTTAAGACCAGGTCTCGAAAAAACCACGCTGTCTTTAATAAAATAATCACTGACAATGCTCCATAAATCCAATCACCAACACTCAAAGGCAACCAGCCAAATAGGTATCGTTGTATGAGTGAGATAACAGGATAAATTCCATGCGTGTAGTATTTCTCCACCCAATCTTTCTGCGTTGCCAAAATCCGAATAAAAAGGGCCCCAACAATTAATAGGACCCAGGCCCAGTTTTTCATGGCATTCTCGAACAAGCGAGTGAGACGAAATCGTAATTGCCAGGATTTTAGAAGGCTCATTACCAACAGGTTATAAAAAATGGGTAGCTTAAATGTAGCGAAAATAGCCCGTAAAGAATCAAAACTTTATCTTACCTTTGCGTCCGCTGAAAAGTAGTAACATGGGGCGTAACCGGGAATACGATATAGCCTTTGTTGGATTAAAGCCGGGTACGCACGAATTCAACTACGTTATCAGCGACAAGTTCTTTGTTTCTTTTCAGGAACAGGATTTTCGAAACTGCAACGCAAACGTAAAACTTACGCTTGATAAGCAGAATAGCTTTATGCTTCTCACTTTTGAAATTGGGGGAAAGCTAGAAGTTACCTGCGACCGCTGCAACGGAAATCTTCCGCTGGAACTGTGGGATGAATTTAAGATCACAGTTAAAATGGTTGAGGAACCTGAGCTGATGAATGAACAAGAAGATGACCCAGATGTGTTTTACATTGGGCGTGGAGAAAGTCATCTGAATGTTGAAGAATGGATTTACGAGTTCATCAATCTATGTCTCCCCATGCAAAAATCCTGTGGATTTGAAAAAATGGATGGTCCTTTTTGTAACAAATCAGCACGTGAAATGCTGAATAAATTAGAAAAAGAGACTCCACCCACTCCTGAAAAAAACCCTATTTGGAAAGGACTCGATCAATTTAAAGACTTATCATAACTGAAAAAAATAACATATGCCAAATCCTAAACGACGCCACAGCCAGCAAAGAAGCGCAAAACGCCGTACACACTATAAAGCAGCTGCAACCACTCTTTCTTTAGATGGTACAACTGGTGAAACACATTTTCGTCACCGCGCACATGTGAGCGAAGGCAAGTTGTATTACAAAGGAAAGTTGGTGGCTGAAAAGGCTCCGCTAAAAGCGTAATACCATTTTTATCCAATTAAATTCCAAATTCAGCATTGCATCATTTTGCTGGATTTGGAATTTCTCATTTAATACATGTTATGGTAATTGGAATTGACATGATGGGCGGAGACTACGCCCCTTCAGAAGCTATTAAAGGAGTAAAATCTTACTTGGAAACATCTTCCCCACTTCCTCTTTGTTTGGTGGGTGATGAGAAGCAATTAAATCCCTTATTGGAAGCGCATCAAATTAATCCTGCACTTGTTCAAGTACAACATGCAGACGAAGTGATTGGCATGCATGAGCATCCAACCAAGGCATTAAAAGAAAAACTCAATTCATCCATCTCAGTTGGTTTTGGCCTGCTCGCAAAAAACAAAATTGATGCTTTCATAAGCGCCGGTAACACAGGTGCAATGCTGGTGGGAACCCACTTTAGTATTAAGCCCTTAGAAGGTGTGTTACGCCCTACCATTTCTACCATTATCCCCAAGCGAAATGGTCAAACTGGATTATTGCTGGACGTAGGATTAAATGCCGATTGCAAGCCCGAGCAATTAAATCAATTTGCCATGATGGGTACGGTTTATGCCAAAGAAATTCTGGGAATTGAAAATCCAACTACTGGCTTAATTAACGTGGGAGAAGAAGAAGGAAAAGGAAATCAACTGGCACAAGCCACCTACCCTCTTTTAAAGGCGAACCCACAAATCAATTTTATTGGCAACATTGAAGGACGAGATATACTTGGCGAAAAAGCCGACGTGATGGTCTGTGATGGTTTTACAGGGAACATCATTTTAAAAATGGCAGAATCTATCTATGATATTGCCCGTTCCGAAAAAATCAACAACGCCTATTTTGAACGTTTCAATTTTGAAGATTACGGAGGAACACCCATTTTAGGTGTAGCAAAACCTGTGATTATTGGCCACGGAATCTCAGGTGAAAAGGCCTTTGCAAATATGCTTAGACTGGCCGAGAAGATGATTCGGAAAGACGTAATGGGCACACTTCAAAAAGCAATTCAACCCTAATAAAAAAAGCCGTCTTTCGACGGCTTTTTCAGTGATCCCGCTGGGACTCGAACCCAGGGCCCCAACATTAAAAGTGTTGTGCTCTACCAACTGAGCTACGAGATCAACCGATTTTGGGAGTGCAAAAATAAGTCTCCCAACCCTTTACACCAAAACTTTTTACAGAGAATTATCAACTCTTTTTCTTCAATTTTAAAGTAGGTTTGTACAGGTATGCATACACCTGATTTTTTTAGAAAAAAAGTTGTGGTCGTTACTGGCGGAACGG
>JBILMC010000089.1:0-5630 GCA_044375755.1 Chitinophagaceae bacterium | reverse complement strand
AAGATTATAAGGATCAGAAAAATCAATAACCGGATTCAGCTGATTCATTCCTGGTCGGTTGATGCTACGCCTGTAGGAGAGAGTTAAACTAAGTCTATCCTTCCATGATTTATTCAAATTAGCAAATGGTAGCCAGGATAGATAAGAATTAGTTACGTTTTTATTTTCATTTTTTATATCAAATGAAAAAAGTGTTAGCTCAGCAGCCACCCCGGCTGTAAAACTTAGCTCCTCTCCTATCATCTTTTTTATAGAGGACCTAACATTATAAACCTCTTGCCTAAACATAAAATCATTACTCAAAAGCGGAAGTGGTAGCAAGACATCAGCTGGAAGTTTTTTATAATAGGCATCCGTTACTGCACGAGTCCATGACTGGTTATAAAATGCCCCTGCCGAAATGGAGAGTTTTGATTGAGGGATAGCACGATCATAAGCAAATCTAAAACCGCCTCCCTTCAATCGACTATGAATTTCTTGTCTTTGCGCAGAATCAGTTCTAAAAAGTGAGTTCCCCGTTTTTAAATAAGATTGAAAAAAGTCTTTATCATTTGTTGACCTACCAGGATTCAATGAAAGAAAAAAGCGATACGTTTCTCCGCTCCGAGGTTTGTAAGTATAGTTTAGGTTCACATTGGGATTTAATGAAAAAATGGTGCTTCCAATCGTCCTTTCACTCAGCTTCCACAAGGAATCAAAACGATTAAGGGTTTTGAATTGATTCCAAGCATTTTGAACTGAATTATTTTGATTGAACTGTAAAACAAAATTTAAAAGACTTTTCTTTGAAAACTCATAGTCCACATTGACACGACTATTTGGCCTTCTGTTTGAGTTTGTATTAGTAGAAACTGTATTAAAATAGTTAGTGGAATCCAGGTAAAGATTGCGTCTACTCGAGTTCCCCTCGCCCTTAAAGTAATTGATACTAAAACCCGCATTCACAGAAATGGACAATCTTTTTTTTCGATACGTAAAATTTCCGCTTACACTATACTCACTCCTAGTACCTGCAGATAAAGCAATGCGGCCACTACGCCCAACTTTTCCTTTCCGCATAACGATGTTTATCACGCCGCCCTGTTCATTAGCATATTGGGGAGGTGGGTTGGTCATCACCTCAATTTTTTCAATCGAACTTCCAGGCATAGACTCAAGCAAATCCTGCAATTGCTGAAGATTCAACTCTACTGGCTTATCATCAATTAAGATTCTTGGTTCTTTTCCTCTAACCGTTATTTTTCCATCTGCATCCTTAGCAACAAGTGGCACCTGGGTTAATAACTCGTTTGCGGTTGAACCAGCTGCATTTGCAGATTCCGTCACATTAAAAGTAAGATTACCTTCCTTAGACTCCATCAAAGGCTTTTCAGCGTAGATAACGACTCGACTTAATTCAACTAAGCTGCTGTCTTTCAGAATTATATCAGAGATATTAAAATCAAATCTTTCAGCTCTAAAATGAATGCTATCCAATCTAAAATCAGCCTTTCCTACAAAAGAAATTGACAAAGAATAATACCCAGGAATGGTGAGGTTTTCAAGCTTAAACTCTCCCAGTTTATCTGTAATGGTTCGATACTTAACCAAAGAATCGCCCATTTTCATCAACGTGACCGTACACCCTTCAGTGGCCTTTTCTTTATCGCTAATTACATTTCCAGTTAGAATACCTGAAAACCCCTTGTTTTGAGCAGAAACCGTAATGGCTATCAATAAAAAGGTTATATATAGCAAAAAGTGCTTCAAACCAGCGGTTTAGACGTCAAATATAACCTGTTCATGCGCAGAAATCGTTAAAGGAGAATGACATCCTGTCATATTCAGTTTCCTGTTGGTATATTTGCGGTTCGCAATTAAAGAAAATGGAGCAGCTAATTGTAGATAAGACGCAAGACGAATCCCGACAGGGAGAGGCCTATGCCCCTACTCATTCAACACGAACACCATACAGCCGTCACTTTTATATCGAAAGCTATGGCTGTCAAATGAATTTTGCCGACAGCGAAGTGGTCGCTTCCATACTTCAAGGGGAAGGATTTGGAGCTACGCGTAATATTGAAGAAGCAGATTTAATTTTTATAAACACCTGTTCTATTCGCGAAAAAGCCGAGCAAACAGTTCGAAAAAGACTTACAGAATTCAAGAAATTAAAAAGAAATAATAAACAATTATTGGTTGGAGTACTCGGATGTATGGCCGAGCGTTTAAAATCAAAATTTCTTGAAGAAGAAAAACTGGTTGATATTGTTGTAGGTCCAGATGCTTATCGTTCACTGCCCTCTTTAGTAATGGAGGCTGCTGGTGGACAAAAAGCTGTCAATGTGCTTTTAAGTAGAGAGGAAACATACGCCGATATTGCACCAGTTCGATTAGACAGTAATGGAGTGAGTGCTTTTGTCAGCATTATGCGGGGCTGTAACAATATGTGTTCCTTTTGCGTTGTTCCGTTTACCCGAGGTAGAGAAAGAAGCAGAGACTGGAATAGCATTATAGAGGAATGTAAAGACCTTTTTGAAAAAGGCTATAAAGAAGTCACCTTACTGGGACAAAATGTAGATTCTTATTATTACACTTCAACCCAAGCAGATGCTCCAGTTGTAACATTTGCTAACCTATTAGAAAAAGTAGCTCAGATCTCACCGAATTTATTAGTTAGATTTTCAACCTCACACCCAAAGGATATTACAGACGAGGTGCTTCACACCATGGCGAAGTATGAAAATATTTGCAACTACATACATCTACCTGTTCAAAGTGGCTCTAGTCGCATCTTACAGTTAATGAATCGAACTTATACAAGGGAGTGGTACATGGCTAAAGTTGACAGAATAAGAGCCATTATTCCGGACTGCGGAATAAGCTCTGATATTATCGCTGGATTTTGTACAGAAGAAGAAAGTGATCACCAAGATACACTTTCCATCATGCGCTACAGTAAATACGACTTCTCCTATATGTTTTTCTATAGTGAGCGCCCGGGCACTCTAGCTGCTAGACGATATCAAGATGATGTACCCGAGGAAACTAAAAAAAGAAGATTACAAGAAATAGTTGCCCTTCAAAATCAACTTTCATTAGAAAGTAATCAAAAAGAGATTGGAAAAAAATACAAAGTATTGATTGAGGGAGATAGTAAAAAGAATGAGCAGGAATGGAAAGCTAGAACCAGCCACAATAAAGTGGTCGTGTTTCCAAAAACAAACCCATCGAATAAAAAAGGGGATTTTGTTACGGTACAAATCACTGAATGCACCCAAGCTACCCTTCGAGGCGAAATCGTTCTCTCTTAATTGAACAGAAAGAAAAATGGATATTCAAAACATAAAAAATCGTTTCAATATTATTGGCAACTCGCCTGTATTGAATTATGCCATTCAGGTAGCCGAACAAGTTGCTGCCACAGATTTAACGGTTTTGATAAACGGCGAGAGCGGAGTTGGTAAAGAAGTCTTTTCTCAAATCATTCACTCCTTGTCAGCCCGTAAGCACAACCCATTTATTGCTGTCAATTGTGGAGCTATTCCAGAGGGAACAATTGATTCCGAACTGTTTGGACACGAAAAGGGCTCTTTCACCGGAGCAACGGAGGCTAGAAAAGGATATTTTGAAACTGTCAATGGCGGAACTATTTTTTTAGACGAGATAGGAGAACTTCCTTTAGGAACACAAGCCCGTTTATTACGTGTTTTAGAAACCGGAGAATACATTAGAGTCGGTTCTTCAAAAGTTCAAAAAACAGATGTACGAGTGGTAGCTGCAACCAACAGAGAACTATTACAACAAGTACAAAATGGAAAATTCAGAGAAGACCTATACTACCGGTTAAGCACCGTTCCTATTCGAGTGCCATCTTTACACGATAGGCCCGAGGATATTCATTTATTATTCAGAAAATTTGCAGCTGACTTTGCTAATAAATACAAAACAGGTTCTGTACAGTTAGACGAAGAAGCCAGACAGGTATTGATCAATTACCCATGGCCTGGGAATGTGAGAGAGTTAAAGAATATTGCTGAACAGATTTCGGTTTTATCAACAGATAAATTGATAACTGCCGAACAATTAAAGAAGTTTTTACAGCCCTACCCCTCTAATCGACTACCCGCACTCAGTAACTCAGCTAACACACAACCAGAGTTCTCGAATGAAAGGGAAATCCTTTACAAGCTCTTTTTCGATATGAAAAAGGATGTAACGGAGCTGAAAAGGCTTTTTGTTGAACTTTTACAAAATCCAGACCTTGCTGCATCCTATCCACAACTAGTAGGAAAACTCCAAGAAATACACGCTGCAGGTACTGAGTTGATTACACCGATTGCCTCCGCTCTCCCCACAACCGTTACTCCCATTGGAAATACTGCATCAATTCCCGTTTTACATCCGGGGTTTCCTTCTAATTCAACAGCCATCCAGGAACATGAGGAAATTGATGAAAGTTTGAATATCATGGAAAAAGAAAAAGAGCTAATTCTAAAAGCATTAAAAAAGCATAAGGGGAAAAGAAAAGATGCAGCATTAGATTTAGGAATTAGCGAAAGAACACTTTACAGAAAATTAAAAGAATACGATATTGAAGAATGAAATGGTTGAATAAATATCAGTCACTACTTTTTTTAACAGCCCTGATAGTGGTGAGCCTACAGCTTTTCATTTCAAGCTGCGGCGTATACCGTTTTAGTGACGCCTCCGTGCCCGACTCGATTAAAACTGTCAAAGTAAATTTTATCGAGAACAGAGCCAGTTATATTAATCCGCAGCTAAGCCCCCGGTTGACAGATAAAGTGAGACAGAAAATTGTAGCGCAAACAAGATTGACACAAACTAATAATAATGCTGACTGGGAGATTAGTGGCGCCATTACGCAGTATAGTTTTACTACTTCAGCTATTGCGGGTCAACAATCCGCCAACAACAGATTGAGTGTGAGTTTACAATTAACTGTATATGATAGAAAATCAGAGGAAACGCGAAAAGTAGATGTAAGTAGAAGTTTTGAGTTCAAAGGAAGCTTAACAGTACAAGCTGCCGAAGCTAGCCTGGGAGATGAATTAATACGAACATTGGCGGATGATATCTTCAATAAAGTATTCTCGAATTGGTAAGCAATCATGTCAAATCAATTTTCACATATCACACTTCCTTTACTTGGCAAAAAATCAATTGAAGAATGTTCACTTTCTTCAATTAGACAGTTATGCGCCGATTACCCCTGGTTAGCCACAGCCCATTTACTTTTAACTAAAAAATTGAAGGATGCGCAGGACCCAGCATGGGAAGATGCCTATGAAAAAGCATCCCTATTTTTCCCCTCTACGCTATGGCTAAATTTTTTGTTAGACCCAAACAAACACAAAGTAAATTCAGCCGAAGCAATCACCCCCTCTGATAAGACAACAATTGCAAAAAACGAATTACTTTTCGAGCCCTACTACACCATTGACTATTTTGCATCACAAGGCATACAATATAAGGCAGACGAAAAACCAACTGACAAATTTGGACAACAGTTGAAAAGTTTTACAGAATGGATAAAGGAGATGAAGAAATTACCTTTATCAGAAATTGGAAAAACAGTAAACCCACAAGAGGAAAAGAAAGTTCAACAAATGGCTAGTCATTCTTTAAGC
>JBILMC010000132.1:0-4229 GCA_044375755.1 Chitinophagaceae bacterium | reverse complement strand
CCGCGCATTAAGACCACTTTTCCCAGAAGACTACTTCTGCGACGTCCAGGTATTGGTTACACTTGTTTCTAGTGATCCTGAAATTATGCCTGATGCGTTAGCTTGTTTGGCGGCATCTGCTGCGCTGGCTGTATCAGATATTCCCGTTAAAGAAATCATTTCGGAAGTCAGAGTGTCAAGAGTAAATGGCCAATTTATTATCAATCCTACTCGTACGCAGATGGAAAGCTCTGATATGGACTTTATCATAGCTGCTACTGAAAAGAATTTAATGATGGTAGAGGGTGAGGCGCAAGAGTGCAGTGAGGAAGATCTTTGTAAGGTATTGGAACTGGCACATGATGCGATTCGCATTCAAGTGAAAGCGCAACAAGAATTGCGTCAAATGGTAGGCAATAACGAAAAGAGATCGTACACCAAACCCGCTTCGGATGAAACGCTTCGCGAAAAGGTATACTCCTTTGCAAAACAAAAAGTATACGAAGTAGCAAAAGGTAAATTTGGTAAACATGAACGCAGTGATCGTTTTGATCAGATTAAAGTGGAGTTGATGGACTTTTTGAAAAAAGATGCTGGTTTTTCCTCAGACGAGAGTTTGCCAGATCTTACTAAAAAATTAGCCTCTACTTATTATGGCGATCTGCAATATGATGTTGTTCGTGATATGATTTTGGATGAACGTGTACGATTAGATGGAAGAGACCTGGAGACAGTACGTCCATTGGATATGGAAGTGGATGTTTTACCTTCTCCTCACGGATCTGCTTTATTTACTCGAGGAGAAACGCAGTCATTAACAACAGTGACACTTGGTACTCCAATGGATGAGCTATTGGTTGAAAGTGCTGCTAAGTCTGTTGATTCTAAGTTTTATCTTCATTATAATTTCCCTCCATTCTCTACTGGTGAAGTCAAAATGATGCGTGGTCAAAGTCGTAGAGAAGTAGGACATGGTAATTTGGCTCAACGATCGTTGAAACAAATGATGCCTACTGGAGATTTTCCTTACACTGTTCGTGTTGTAAGTGATATTCTTGAATCAAATGGATCGTCCTCAATGGCGACTGTTTGTGCAGGTTCCTTGGCATTAATGGATGCGGGTGTGGGAATTCCCAAGCACGTATCGGGTGTTGCGATGGGTTTGATTACGAAAGGAGACAAATACGCAGTACTAACTGACATTCTTGGAGATGAAGATCACCTTGGCGATATGGATTTTAAAGTTACCGGTACTCGTGATGGAATTTGTGGAGTGCAAATGGATATTAAAGTGGATGGATTGAAAATGGAAGTTATGCGCCAGGCATTGGAGCAAGCACGTCGTGGCCGTCTTCATATTCTGGATGCAATGTACCAAGCTATTCCTGCATCACGAGCTGATGTGAAACCACATGCGCCACGAATGGTGAAGTTGTTTATCGATAAGGAATTTATTGGTGCTGTTATTGGGCCCGGCGGTAAAGTTATCCAAGAGATTCAACGTGAAACAGGTACTACAATTAATCTTGAAGAAGTTAACAATCGCGGAGAGGTAAGTATTTTTAGCACAAATAAAGAAGCCGTAGACAAGGCGGTGGCTTGGATCAAAGGAATTGTAGCCGTGCCTCAGATCGGAGATACTTATGATGCAGTTGTTAAATCAATAATGCCTTTTGGTGCATTTGTTGAGTTTCTTCCTGGAAAGCAAGGCTTGGTGCACATTAGCGAGATCAGTTGGAAACGTTTAGAGACACTGGATGGATTGGTTAAAGAGGGAGACCCAATGAAAGTTAAATTAATTGGCACTGATCCTAAATCTGGTAAGTTTAAATTATCACGAAAGGCCTTACTGCCAAAACCTGATCATTCAACTTCTGAATCTGCAGAATAAATTTAAATGACCCCTAGCGGGTCATTTTTTATGGAAGATTATATTGAAATAATAATACCTGTCTCAAGTGAGGAGCAATCCTCACTTTTTATCGCTTCCCTTACAGCATTAGGCTTTGATGGCTTTCTAGAGGAAGCTGCTTGTCTTAAAGCTTATATCCCATATTTGACATTTAATCGATCAGAATTTGAGAGTTGGTGCTCGGAAAGTCAAGTTCAAGCTCAGCAGAATTTGGTAAAGCCAACCAACTGGAACCAACAATGGGAATCAAATTTTCAACCCGTAAATGTTGGAAAATTCGCAGTTGTCAGAGCCTCTTTTCATAGCCCAGTTAATGAGGTGGAGTATGATATTATTATTAATCCAAAGATGAGTTTTGGCACCGGGCATCATGCAACCACCTACATGATGATTGATCAAATGAAGGGTATTGACTTTTTGAACAAAAGAGTGTTGGATTTTGGTACGGGAACAGGTGTTCTGGCGATTTTGTCAAAAAAAATGGGGGCTTCTTATGTTGCAGCCATAGATAACGATACATGGAGTATTGAAAATGCAACAGAAAATATCCATCTTAATGGTACTATGGAGATTGTTCTTAATTGTGCATCATTTCCACCAGCACAGGACACGTTTGATATAATTCTTGCCAACATCAATAAATCTGTTTTACTACGATTCATTTCACATTTTCACTCTTTATTGAATCCTGGCGGGTTATTACTTTTAAGTGGCTTTTTAAAAGATGATGTTGAAGATTTATCTACTGCAGCTCAAACAAATGGTTTTATAATCGAAAACGCTCAGTTCCAAAATGAGTGGGTGCTTTTACGACTAAAGAGATAGTGGTTTCGATCTTTCCATTTTAAAGATTAATAAATTATTATATTTTTGTTAAGCCCTACTTAGCATGAACGAAGTGTTAGTGATCATAC
Organism: Chitinophagaceae bacterium; assembly: GCA_044375755.1. Lineage (GTDB taxonomy): Bacteria > Bacteroidota > Bacteroidia > Chitinophagales > Chitinophagaceae > JJ008. The sequence goes on along the minus strand of JBILMC010000132.1, from coordinate 1,424 downwards.
TGGCTTATTTGATTGGAAGTGTACCTACATCTGTTTGGGTAAGCAAACGTTTTTTTGGAATTGATATTCGAGATTATGGTAGTGGTAATGCGGGTGCAACAAATGTATACCGAGTATTAGGTTCTCGCTGGGGTACTTTTGTTATGATCATGGATATGTTAAAGGGTATGGCTGCTGTGCAATTAGCCTGGCTTTTACCTGCCTATGTTGATCAGGACATTCAATTTCAAAATCTACAGACTGGGCTGGGCCTGGCAGCTGTTTTAGGACATATATTTCCCATTTGGGCAGATTTTAGAGGAGGGAAGGGGGTTGCCACTGTATTTGGAATGGTACTCGGGATATCGCCAATTACTGCAGTTGGATGCGTTGCAGTGTTTTTGATTGTCCTCTATCTGACAAGATTTGTATCACTTAGCTCCATTCTGGCTAGTATTGCCTTCCCCATTTTCATCCTTGTTATTTTTAACGTAGATAACCCGCTGTATAGAGTCTTTGCAATTGCAGTAGCTTTAATCGTACTCCTAACGCACCAGAAAAACATCGGACGGTTATTAAGAGGCGAGGAATCAAAAGCTCCAATTTTAAAGAGTAGAGATCGTCGGCGTCGGGAAAGGGCAGATAGAAGAAAAACAGATTGCTAATTCTAACCATTTGTAAGTCAGATTTTTACAATATTTGTCTCTATTTTTACCTGTTTCTTTACCCTTATTACAACTGTTTTTTGACCTTTTTTGGTAACTTTACACTCCTATAAAGTTTTACCTATGTCCCTGTCCATCTTTGAAAAGTTGCAACTGGCTGATGAGAAAAACTTACTAATTCAAGGTTTGCCTTCCTCCATAGAAAAACAGTTTAGCAAGTTATCTTTTGCTAAAAACGTTACTCCTCTCCTAAAAAATAGGAAAATAGATTTTGCACTTGTGTTCGCAGTAAATGAGATGCAACTAAATGGTATTCTTAGAGATGTGATGCCAAACTTAAAAGAAAACTCTAAGTTTTGGGTGGCCTATCCAAAAGCTACTTCTAAAATAGTTACTGATTTAAATAGGGAGTCTAGCTGGAATCATTTAACGGGTGGGGGTTATGAAAGTATTGAGCGTATCGAGTTGGATCACGTTTGGAGTGCGCTTCGTTTTACTCGCTGCGAAATGGAAGCTGTCGTTAACGGATAATAACAGAGCCCACAGCATCAGCTAAGGCTCTCTCTATTTTTTTGAGGTGTTCATGTGTTTGTAGCAAAACCCGAATTTCCTGACTGTCTTTTTCGTTTTCTAAGTCCTTTTGATTGTCCATCAGCATTCTCTTTATTTTTTTCAATTTGAGGTAGTGGATGGCAGAACGAATAGCCTCAGGTGTCTTGTCTTCCTCTGATTGTAGATAATTTAATAATGTATCTTTTTTTTCTGGAGATAGAGTTTCAA
>JBILMC010000004.1:0-22323 GCA_044375755.1 Chitinophagaceae bacterium | reverse complement strand
TGGAGTTGTTTCAAAATATTAGACAGGTTGTTTTTGATAAGACCGGAACAGTAACAACCGGCCGCTTTGAAATTGGTTTAGTTAAAGTACTTGATAGCAGTGTTACCGAAGAGGAGTTCAAAGCCATCGCCTACTCACTAGAAAAATACTCCAATCATCCCATTGCACAGTGCGTTACCAATTATTGGAAAACAAAATCAGAAATACGCTGGAAAGAAATTCAAGAAATAAAAGGACTCGGAATGATTGCCACCGATTTGACAGGCAATCAATTTAAAATTGGTTCATTTAAAATGGCGGCTGGTCTTACTACCGAGTCGTTGCACAACCTATATGTAGTGAAAAATGGAGTACTACTAGGTTGGATTGATGTAGCCGACCAAATCAGATCCGAAGCCCAAGAAGTGATTAATTATCTGCATAAAAAGAAAATAAAAACAATTCTATTGAGTGGCGACAGTTTAGTTCGTTGTGAAGCACTAGGAAAAAGATTAGGCGTAGGTGTCATTTATGCAGAGAAAAGTCCTGAAGAAAAATTGGCTGTAATTACTCAACTCACGCAAGAAGCACCTACTGCTATGGTGGGAGACGGTATTAATGATGCGCCCGCACTAGCAAAAGCTACAATTGGCATTTCAATGAACGAAGCTTCTCAGATTGCGGTGCAAAGCGCAAAAGTAGTACTCATGAACCATGGGCTTAAAAAATTACCAACAGCGCTTGGCCTAGGGCGACATACTTTTCTCACGATACAGCAAAATCTTTTTTGGGCATTTGCCTATAATATTGTGGCAATCCCGGTTGCTGCATTTGGCTATTTAACTCCTACGCTCGGAGCATTAGTAATGGGACTTAGTGATGTGGTATTAGCGATCAATTCTGTTCGACTCTTCATAAAAAGAGTGGAATGAATCAGTCTGCATCCATCTTACAAGAGTATTGGGGTTATTCAACATTCCGACCTGGCCAGCAAGCGGTCATTGATACAGTACTTTCAGGTAAAGACGCACTGGCCATCATGCCAACCGGTGGAGGTAAATCAATTTGTTATCAGGTGCCCGCTTTACAACTACCAGGTCTTTGTTTAGTTATTTCACCACTGATCGCATTAATGAAAGATCAGGTAGAAAATCTGCAGCAAAAAAATTGTACTGCCTTTGCCTTGTACAGCGGACTTTCTCGCAAAGAAGTGATAAATATTTTAGAGGTAGCGGGCACAAGTAACTGTAAATTTTTATACGTATCGCCTGAACGATTAGAGTCTGATTTATTTAAAGAATATCTACCCTCTTTAGCCATTAGTTTAATAGCGGTGGATGAAGCGCATTGTGTTTCACAGTGGGGATACGATTTTAGGCCTCCCTACCTGCGAATTGCCGAAATCAGAAAAGAAATCCCAGAAGCTCCGCTACTGGCCCTTACCGCTTCTGCCACACCAGCCATTCAAAATGATATTATTGAAAAATTAGAACTAGAAAATCCAGTCATCATAAAGCAGTCGTTTGAACGGTCTAATTTATCTTATAGTGCCTTTCACGTTGACATTGCAATTCCTAAAATCAATTCTATTCTCTCATCAATTAAAGGCAGCAGCATCATTTATTGCCGAACACGCAAGAGAACACAAGAAATTGCAACGCTGTTACAAGAACAAGGCTACCAAGCAAATTGGTATCACGCAGGACTAGATGCGGAAACCCGGCAGCTACGACAACAAGACTGGAAAGAGGATAGAACACCCATCATGGTATGCACAAATGCATTTGGTATGGGTATTGATAAGCCTAATGTACGCGCAGTGATTCATGTGGGTATCCCTGATTGTTTAGAAAATTATTATCAAGAGGCAGGAAGAGCTGGTCGTGATGGTAAAAAAGCATATGCTGTATTACTTTATACATCAGCTGAAATTGAAGCACTAAAACAATCTGCAGAGGAACGATTTCCTCCTCTGGCAATAATAAAGGAAGTATACCAGGCTATTGCGAATTACTTACAACTTCCCGTGGGAAGTGGTGAGGGCATGTATTTTGATTTTGATTGGCCATCCTTTGTCAGTAGATTCAAGTTTTCAGCTCCGGTGGTTATGCAAAGTCTAAAAATTCTGGAGCAGGAAGAATTTATTCAATATAATGAGGCATTTTTTATTCCTGCACGTGTTCAATTTATTGCACCAAAGCATGCGCTAGAAAATCTAGCGCATGAAGACCGGGAATTAGATCAATTATGCAAAACAATGCTTCGTACCTACGAAGGTATTTATGATCGACTAGTAACTATTTCTGAAAAACAATTAGCTTTTAAGTTAAAGCTAGAACCAAGTGAAATTCGTATCCAGTTAAAGAAGCTAGAATCAATAAGTATTATCGAGCTGCAACTTCCTAAAGAAGATCCCCAACTCTACTTTCCAATCAACCGGATACGTGCCGAGAATATTCATATTGATCAAGCCGGCTACCAAGAAAGAAAAAAGCAACTGGAGCAACGTATCAAAAAATTACTAGCGTTTGTAACGCTTACTAAGAACTGCCGAAGTCAGTTTATCGCACATTATTTTGGAGATGAAAAAACACGCCCCTGTGACAACTGTGATAATTGTCTGAATCAAAAAAAGAAATCACTTAGCACAAAAGAATTTGAGTCTATCCATGAGCAGATCAAAGCGTTACTTCAAGCAGAATCGTTGACAACAACTTCTCTCCTGAAGATGCTACAAAAATATCCTGAAGAAAAAATTTGGGAAACACTAGACTACTTACAAGCCGAACAAATCATTGAAATAAATCAGCAAGGCATGATTAGTCTTTTACCATAAGACGAAATCCCTCTCCGTGGATATTGACTATTTCAATACGCGAATCTTCTTTCAAATACTTGCGTAGCTTAGCAATATACACATCCATGCTACGACCGTTAAAATAGGTATCGCTGCCCCAGATCTTCTTAAGGGCTTTTTCACGCGGTAAAATATCATTTACATGTTCCGCTAACAATCGCAATAAATCATTTTCCTTCGGAGAAAGAGTTTGCTTACGATCTCCCACTGACAGCTCGCGTAAGCGTGGGCTAAAATGATAACTTGCCAAATCAAATTCACGATGCTCAGTTTCGCGTTGCTGTTCTTCATTTCTTTTTAAAATAGCCTTGATTTTTAGCAACAACACCTCACTGTCAAAAGGCTTTGTGATATAATCGTCAGCCCCCAATTTGTAACCCTGAATAACATCTTCTTTCATGGTTTTAGCACTCAAAAAGAAAAGAGGTACCTCAGGATCCACATCTCGGATTGCCTCTGCCAGCGCAAATCCATCCATGTTGGGCATCATAACATCCAACAGACAAAGATCAAAGCGTTCGCGTTGAAAAGCAGCTAATCCCAAACGACCATCCCTTTCCAGTACCACATCAAAATCATTTAACTCCAGATAATTTTTTAGTACAGCGCCCAGATTATTATCATCCTCACAAAGAAGTATTTTAGGTTTTTTCGCTTCCATAAACAGATTAATTTGATGTTGAATCCCCACAAATAAAGGCAAAGCCAATGGGTGAACGAAGGAAGTTGGCTGAATATTTTGTTAAAACCCAATTATTTACTTTTGCAGAACTCAATTTAACTATGCATATCACACCCGATAACCGCCTGAAAAAATTGATTGTCATAGGGGACCGATTGCTGATAAAGCCAACTCGCCCTGATGAAAGAACCGCGAGCGGTCTTTATTTGCCCCCTGGCGTACAGGAAAAAGAAAAAGTACAACAGGGATATGTCATTAAAACAGGGCCAGGTTATGCTATTCCCATGCCCATAGAGGATGAAAGCTGGAAATCAGAAGAAGAGCGGATCAAATACGTGCCCTTACAGGCAAAAGAGGGCGACCTCGCTATTTTTTTACTTAGCGGTGCCACTGAGGTGATCTATGAAAATGAAAAGTACTTCATTGTTCCCCAGAGTGCGATTTTGATGTTAGAAAGAGAAGAGGACCTCTAATTTTTTTATCAGGAAAATAAAGTTCCAGTCTGTTGCGGCCCCGTTTTGCCCAGGTGGTCATACGCTTTACGTGTTACTTCTCGACCGCGAGGCGTACGCTGTAAAAATCCTTCCTGAATCAGAAAAGGTTCATACACTTCTTCGATCGTACCCGCCTCCTCTCCTACTGCCGTTGCAATCGTTGTGATTCCTACCGGTCCTCCTTTAAATTTATCTATGATGGTGGCTAGTATTCGATTATCCATTTCATCCAGCCCATGTTCATCTACATTCAAGGCGCGAAGCGCATGTTGTGTTATACCCAGATCAATAGTTCCATCATTGAGCACCTGTGCAAAATCACGAACCCTTCGCAACAACCCATTTGCAATACGTGGTGTACCTCTACTACGTCTACCAATTTCCGAAACTGCATTAGCAGCAATCTGAACATTTAGTATTGCAGCAGATCGCTTAAGAATAGCATCAAGCTTTGCAGCTGTGTAATATTCCAATCGAGACTTGATTGCAAAACGAGATAACAAAGGTGCAGTCAACAGCCCACTACGAGTTGTAGCGCCAATCAATGTAAATGGATTTAAGTTGAGCTGAATGCTGCGTGCATTAGGACCACTATCGATCATAATATCTATTCGATAATCCTCCATTGCTGCATACAGATACTCTTCCACAACTGTACTCAACCGATGAATCTCATCAATAAAAAGCACATCATTAGGCTCCAACGAAGTAAGCAGCCCAGCCAAATCACCTGGCTTTTCTATAACAGGGCCCGATGTTTCTTTGATTTGAACCCCCAATTCATTTGCAACAATACGCGAAAGCGTTGTTTTACCTAAACCAGGAGGACCATGAAACAACACGTGATCTAATGCCTCGCCCCGTAATTTAGCAGCTTTGATAAAAACACGAAGATTTTCAATCAGCTGCTCCTGCCCCGCAAATTCACTGATCTGCGCAGGCCGAATATTATTTTCAAACTCGCGATCTGCTGCTGAAAGTTGACCTTTTTCTGAATGAAGATTTGAATTAGCCATTAGAGATTGTAAAGCTAATAAAAAAAGGCACCCCTATCGGAGTGCCTTTACTGTACTATAAATTTTATCTAGTTACTGTGAAATAATGATCTTAAAGGTCCTATCTGCTCCACGATCCATACCGTCACCATAATATAGGCGAATCATGTACACACCTGCAGCAAATCGGCTTAGATCAACAGGAATCACACGACCAAACACCAAGCTTCTCCACTGATTTACATACATCAGCTGACCATTGCTTTTGTATACGCGCATACCAAGTGTATTAAACAAGGTGGAATTGATGCGGAGATTAAATTTCCCGTTACTAGGATTAGGATAAAGAACCACTGCATCGTTTTCAAGATTACGATCACGCTCTGCACAAGCTTGAACACTTACAGTAGTGGATGCACTATTTACACAACCATTCGCATCAGCATAAGTGTATGTGATAGGCCATGTACCCAAAGCAATAGCAGGTGGAACAAAGTTGTAACCAGAAATTCCAAAACCACTCCAACTACCTCCGGCAGGTGTACCATTCAAACGTACTAATGTATCGCTGATACATACGCGAGCAGGCAATGTACCTGTAGTGACAACAGGAAGTGGGTTAACTGTAATTACGAAGCTAGTAGATGTACCCACGCAAGTAGTACCTCCGTTTACAAAGCTTGGTGTAACAGTAATAGTAGCAGTAACAGGCGCACTGGTTGTGTTGATAGCGGTAAACGAAATATTACCAGTTCCACTACCAGCCAAGCCAATAGCAGGATTAGAGTTTGTCCAACTGAAAATTGTACCTGCAGAAGCGCCAGAGAATGTTGTGGATGCTACACTGTTATGACAAACAGGGAAGTTAGCCACAGAGTTAACTGTCGGAATTGGGTTGACGGTAATCGTAAATGTTCGAGGTGTACCCGTACATGTTACTCCAGCGTTGGTATATACAGGTGTTACAGTAATGGTTCCCGTAATTGCAGCAGTAGACGTGTTCGTGCCGGCAAAGCTTGGGATATTACCCGTGCCACTCGCAGCCAAACCAATTGCCGTATTTGAATTAGTCCAGTTATAAACGGTACCTGTAGTAGCACCTGTAAATGTAACAGCAGCAGTGTTTGATCCACGGCATACCGTTTGATTAGATACCGCGTTAACGGTTGGTGTTGGATTTACGGTATAGGTAAATGAAATGGGTGAACCAGCACAACTTACACCATTGTTCGTGTAAGTAGGTGTCACATTTACTGTAGCCGTAACCGGCACCGCGCTAGTATTTAGAGCCGCAAAGCTGGCAATATTGCCGGTACCACTAGCCGCAAGTCCTATACTTGGTAAATTATTCGTCCAAGTATATGAAGTGACCGCACCTTGAACGGTAGTATAGTTAATCGTGATTGACCAATTTGTTAACGTTCCAATATCGCCAGCAGCATGGTCACGCATCCACAAGGTCCAATTTCCTGTTCCTACAGAATAAAGGGCAGCGAAGTTAGTAGCCGTTGATGCTTGACCAGTTGGTCCAACATTCAACGCAGCGTCCGCAGCAAAAGTTCCTGTAAATGGAGCAGAAGATGAAGTCAATGCAGTAGTACTAGCAGAGCTAATAGTTGTGTTAGTGAAATTATCACCACTTCCACCTCTTCTATTAACGAGGTTTAGAATTTGACCATTAGGTGCTTTAAGATTAATGCTCATGTCACTTACCCATGTGTGAGTCATATTAAAGTTGACTCTTACGTCGGTGATTGTTGCCCCAGCAGGTAAAGCAACAGGCAATGTATGGCTTGTTCCATCTGCTGCACCATCTGGAACAACTAATGCAAGTGTGCCACTATTAGCGACAACAGGAGTTCCAGCGATTACGGTTCCCCCACCATTTACAGTAGAGAAGTTAACTGCTGTGGTACTAGCATTGTTACAAATAACTTGACTAGAAACAGCATTCACTTGACCAAGTGGGTTAATTATGATAACAAATGTACGGGTAGCCCCTGTACAAGTTAATCCACCATTAGTGAAGCTAGGAGTTACCGTAACGGTTCCACTAATAGGACCCGCAGTGTTATTGGTTGCAACAAAACTTAAATCACCATTTCCACTTGCTGCTAGGCCGATTGCCGTATTGCTATTGGTCCAACTGTAAGTTGTACCTGTAGCATTTCCAGTAAATGCAACACTTGATAGTGCATTTGCGCAGAAAGTTTTATTAGTAATAGTATCAACAGTAACACGAGGATTCACTGTGTATGTAAATGTTGATGGAGTACCCGCACAGTTAGTTCCGCTATTGGTGTAGACTGGCGTAACTGTGATAGTAGAAGTGAGTGGTGTAGAACCTGCGTTGGTAGCAGTAAATGAGGCAATATTACCCGTTCCAGAAGCTGCCAAACCAACACCAGTATTACTGTTAACCCAATTGTATGTAGTATACGCTACAGGTATTTCATAATCAAAGCTGAGTGACCAGTTTGTTAATGTTCCAAAATCATCTAAAGCTAAATCACGTAAAGCTAAGCTCCAGTTTCCACTTGGTGTAGAATAGAGTGAAGCAAAGTTGGTAGCATTGGATGTAAAGCCAGTAGGACCAACTCCAGATGCACCCGTTGCAGCAAAAGTTCCTGTATAGGGTGGTGTACCACTTGCAAAAGTGGCTGTGCCTGCAGAACTAACCACCGAGTTAGTGAGGTTATCTCCGCTGCCGCCATGTGCATTGAACAGATTTAAAACCTGGCCATTAGGAGCCCTCAGGTTTATCACCATATCACTAATCCAAGTATGCGTCACATTTAATGTAACACGCATGCCAGTGATAATTGCACCAGTGGGTAAATTAACAGACAAAGTAGAAGTTATACCCGCCGCTGAATTATCTGGAATAGCTACTGAAATAGTACCACTAGTTGCATTTTGGGTGCCAAGAGTAGAAGTAGTGGTATTTGCAGTCGTGAAATTAACAGCTGTAGTTGGTGACCCTACACAAAGAACCTGATTGCTCACTGTATTAACTTGACCACTTGGATTAACAGTAACAGTAAAACTAATTGGAGTACCAGTGCATGTAACTGGAGGGTTAGTGAAACCAAATTCAGCACTTACACCATAGAATCCATTTGCAGCCCTCAAATTTGCAGAATATGCAGAACCAGAAAAATTAAATTGGGTATTAGTATAAACGTAATAATTAGCCCAGTAAATATCAGATGACGCAAATGTTACTGGACCATTCCACAAGTCAAAAAGTTGTAACTGGCTTACATTGCTCGGTGAAACACCAGTACCAGCAAATTCTCTTAGATCTATACCAACTCTGTATCTACCATTGGATACTTCATAATCATAAATTACACACCACTCTACTCCGCCCGGAGAAGAATTTGCTGTGTAGCCTCTAGGATTAGAGAACTCCGGTGTCACAAGAATGGTTGAAGTAATGGGCGAAGAAGTTGCATTTGTTGCAGTAAAGCTGATATTTCCTGTTCCGCTGGCCGCAAGTCCGATTTGGGCGTTGCTATTAGTCCAGTTGTAAACTGAACCATTAACAGTACCAGCCAAATTAATAGAATTGCTTGATCCGTTACAAACAATGCGGTCAGTAATTGTTGCTAGAGATGGTACAGGATTTACTGTAATTGAATAACTAGAAGCAGTACCTGCGCAGCTAAGCCCACCCTCAGTGTAGGTCGGAGTAACAGAAATAGTAGCAGTTACACTAGAAGAACCAGTATTAGTTGCAATGAAAGCAGGGATAGTTGCAGTATTTCCACTAGCAGCAAGACCAATGCTAGTCGCATTGTTTGTCCATGCATATGTAGTGGTTCCCCCTGTATTAGTTGTTGTAAGAGTTTGAGCGGCAATTGAAGTGCCACTACAAACCACACTATTCGCAGGACGGGTTACTTGTCCATTTGGATTAACTACAAGTGTTGTAGTTGCGAAAGGACGACAACCAGTTCCTTCCGGCGTAGGAGAAAGAATTGCATAAATGTAATAAGTTCCACCTGTATTAAAAGTTGTAGTTGTTCGAGCAATAGAACCAGATGCATCTAAGTTTGCGTTAGAGACAGTTGCTATCAAAGTACCACCTACATAAGGATCAGCTAGTGAAGATGTAGAAAATTTAAATGTAATGCCAGAAGAAGTTGAAGAAACTCCAGCTAAACCAGCAGCAGTTAATGTAATTGCGGCTCCAGCACATACACGGTCTGCGGAGGGGCTTAAAGCAGCAATGGTTGGACAAGAATAAACGGTCACTGCTCTAGTTGCGGATGCATTAGAACAACCTCCTGTACCAGCTACTGTGTATGTAATTGTTGCAGTTCCAGTAGCCACACCTGTTACAACTCCTGTTGAAGCATTGACAGTGGCAACAGATGTGCTACTGCTAGTCCAGCTTCCTCCAGTAACTGTAGATACGAATGCTGTTATGGCGCCTACAAATACAGTTTCTGTTCCAGATAGTGTGCCTGAAGTTGGAGGGGCTGTCACAGTAATTGTGCGATTTGCAGTTGACTGGTTACAACTACCATTGGCAGCAATTGTATAGGTAATAGTTGCAGTGCCTGCAGCAACTCCGGTAACAACACCTGAGGTACTTACAATAGCAACGGCGTCATTACTTGAAGACCATACGCCACCAGTAGATCCAGTTGTAGTAAGCGTAGAAGTCCCCGCAACACAAATTGAACCTGTCCCAGAGAGAGTTCCAGCAGATGGACATGGGTTGTATGTTGTGTAGGTTGCGATAACAGTTGCATTGGTTTTAAGTACCCAAGTGCCTGGATATAATGCATAATCTGTTGTTGTAGGAGCTACTGAAACAGATGCTATGTTATTTAATATTGGATTACTGGGGGCATCTAAATTTAGATTATATGAAAGATTAAGCCCATAGCCGCTAAAAGAACTGAAAGGAGATATGGTCTGCAATGCAGTATAGTAAGAGGGTAAATTATTGGCATTGTATGGAATATAAGGTGTCAAAATCACACCACCCCCATTGCTTACATATGTAGTTAGCGCCGTACAAAAAGAAGCATTGTCTAATTCACTCCATTGACCATTGCCTGGGTTACTTACAATTACTGCAACAAATGATTGTAAACTTGACGCGGTTGTATATGCTGAGGGAGTATTAGAAACAGTCACAGTATACCCTAAGTTTTGAAGCCTAGTGGTTAACGCACTTTGTGCTACATTACTGGTATTCTTATTTAGAAGCAGAATACTTCCAGAAGAGGATCTTGCTGTATGAGTGACAATGTTGTCAATTAATAAAGTTGTTGCGGAATTGCTATAGATTGCTCCACTCGTGTATGAATCCTCCTGCAAAAAAGGCAAACCAACCCAAACGCACCTACCATTATTATAATCATAGGTAGCAATTGCGATTTGGGTTTGTTGCGAGAATGATGTAAATGTCTTAGATAGCAAGACAATGGAGAAAAAAATCAATCTTACTGTGTTTTTAAAAATTGACACGGTGCAGAATTTTGGTTTATGAATAACTATTAACAATGAAAGTACAAAATAGTACCGTTACTTAAATAATTGAATAATAATTTTTTATTAGTCATTTCTAAAGCTGGGAAATTGGAAAAAAATTACCCTAAACAAATAAATTTTACGGGTCATTTAATTTTTTTTTTAAAGATTACAACTTAAAGATTATCAATTATTTATTTATAATATAAGACTGCTATGGCCTAGCTCCTTGAGTGAATTAATAAAATTTGAAAAAGGAAATTTTCTCCAAATAATTATTTCTCTATACCACCACATTAATCATCTTTCCAGGTACATAGATCACCTTTTTCGGGTCTTTGCCTTCTAGCCACTTAACTACAACAGGGTCAGCCTTTACAAGAGCCTCCACTTCTGAAGCGGTAATGGTTAATGGAAGTTCCAAATTGGTACGGGTCTTCCCGTTAATCGCCACGGGGTAAACTTTGGTGCTTTCCTGCACATGGGTCGCGTCAAATACCGGAAATAGCGTTCCATTAATGCCAGGCCCATTTGGCAAGGCCAAAGCGGGTTCTAGGCGAGCATACAACTCCTCTGTAATATGGGGAGCGTAAGGTTGCATAAGTGTCAAAAGAGGGAGCAAGATGGATCGGGAATGACACTTCAAATCGGTTAATTCGTTAACCGCGATCATAAAGGTGCTTACCGCCGTATTGAAGCTAAAGCGCTCGGTATCATTTTCAATTTTCTGAATGGTTTGATGGAGCACTTTGAGCTCGGCTGCTGTAGCCGGACGGTCTTCCACCAACAAAGTGTCGCCCTCACCGATATAGAGTCGCCAGAGCTTTTTTAAGAAACGGTGAACCCCTTCAATCCCTTTGGTATCCCAAGGCTTACTCATTTCTACCGGACCCAGAAACATTTCGTACATCCTAAATGTATCAGCACCATAGCGCTCAACAATCAAATTTGGATTTACTGTGTTGAATTTACTCTTACTCATCTTCTCCACCTCAGCCCCACAGAAATACTTACCATTTTCCAACACAAATTCAGCAGTCGCATAATCTGGTTTCCAGCCTTTGAAAGCTTCCAGATCTAGCTCAAATCCATCCACTATGTTGACATCGACATGAATGGGGTCACAAGAATATTGATCTTTTAAACCAGCGCTAACGAATTTATTCGTACCGCTTATACGATATACAAATCGTGAAGAACCTTGTATCATTCCTTGGTTCAACAGGCGCTTGAAAGGTTCCTCATAACCGATTAAACCAAGGTCATATAAAGCTTTGGTCCACATCCGACTATACAGTAAATGACCCACCGCGTGCTCGGTTCCTCCCACATATAAATCGACTTGATTCCAGTAGTCAGCGATAGTGCGGTTGCAAAATTCCTTTTCATTGCCCGGATCCATAAAACGAAGAAAGTACCATGATGAACCGGCATAGCCCGGCATGGTGTTAGTCTCCAGTTTTTTATCTACCCAATCCGTAATATTTGCCAAAGGACCCTGCGCATTGGGCCCAGGTCGATAGGAGTCTACGCGGGGGAGCTCCAAAGGGAGTTCAGAAACTGGAAGGGGGATTGCGACCTCTTCATCCCAAGTTATGGGAAAAGGTTCGCCCCAATATCGCTGACGGCTAAAGGCCGCGTCACGCATTTTATAGTTGACCTTTCTGGCTCCAATTCCTTTTTGTTCGATTGCTTGGATGGCCACTTCTATGGCTTCTTGCATCCTGATCCCGTTTAGGAAGCCGGAGTTGGTCAAACTAGCATCCTTGGTAGTTACAGCATCCTGACCTGTGAATAGCTCGCCAATTATGTTGGTGATTGGCAGGTTAAAGTGTTTAGCAAAGCGGTGGTCTCTTTCATCTCCGCACGGAACTCCCATGATGGCCCCTGTTCCATACCCTGCAAGCACATATTCCGCAATCCAAATTAGAATTTTACGGTTAGGATCAAAGGGATGTTGCGCGTAGGAACCCGTAAACACACCACTTATCTTTTTTTCTGCCATCCGTTCCCGCTCACTTCTGCTTTTAACCCAGGCTAGATAATCTTCTACTGGTTTTTGCTGGTCAGGGGTAGCTAGAGTTGTTGCTAATGGATGTTCCGGCGCAATGACCATAAAGTCTACCCCAAAAATGGTATCAGGACGTGTTGTGTAGACCCGAATGGAGTGTGGGGTGTCACAAATTGTAAAATCAATTTCAGCGCCGCTGGATTTTCCAATCCAGTTCGTTTGCATTTCCTTCATGGCCTCACTGAACTCAACCTGCTCTAATCCTTCCAATAAACGATCGGCATAAGAGGTAATGCGTAAATACCACTGCCGCAATTTGCGTTTGACTACCGGATGTCCGCCACGCTCACTAACACCATTTACTACTTCATCATTGGCAAGTACTGTACCCAGCGCTTCACACCAGTTTACTTCACCATATCCACAATAAGCCAGACGGTACTCCATGAGAATGGAAGATTGCTTGGCAGCATCATAACTCTTCCACTCTGCAGCAATGAATTGAATAGTAGAATCACCTGGACAAGGATGAGCTGTATTCCCCTCTTTTTCAAAATCAGCAACAAGGGCATCAATGGGTTCAGCCTTTTTTTTATTGGTATTGAAAAACGAATTGAATAACTGAAGAAAAATCCACTGGGTCCATTTGTAATAGGAAGCGTCACTCGTGCGCACCTCGCGACTCCAGTCATAACAGAAACCAATATTGTCTAACTGAGATTTGAATGTTGCAATATTTCGCTCAGTAGTTACTGCAGGATGCTGTCCTGTATCTAATGCATATTGCTCCGCGGGCAAACCAAAACTGTCAAAGCCCATCGGATGTAAAACGTTAAAACCTTTTAACTTTTTATAACGACTATAAATATCAGAAGCAATATATCCCAATGGATGACCCACATGTAAACCCGCACCACTTGGATAGGGAAACATATCGAGGACATAACATTTAGGACGCGAAAAATCCTCTTTCACTTTGTACACTTGATGCGTTGACCAAAGTGCTTGCCATTTTTTTTCTATTCGCCGAAAATCATACTCCATAGGGGCACCAAAAATACGGTTTGTAGCGTTAAACTTTTATATTTGCTCCTATGGCACAACCAGGAAAATCATCAATCAAAAGAGGCAAGCCTTCTTATTTTATGTCTATACTGGGTGTCACGTTGGTACTGCTGTTACTCGGTATCATTGGCTGGCTGGTAATCAATGCGACTAAGTTGGGTGACTATTTTAAAGAAAGTGTCGAAGTGCGCGCCGAACTGCGAGGTGATCTCAATTCAAAAGATAGTACTACCCTTCTTACCTATATCTCGAGTAAGCCTTATGTAAAATCAATTGAGTTCGTCAACAAAGACAAAGCAAAAGAGATTTTTATGGCTGATGGAAACAAATCGTGGGATGGAATTTTGGAGGCGAATCCCCTTCCGAATAGTATCAACTTCAAGGTGAAGCAGGAATACATGAATGCAGACTCCTTAAAAATAATTCAAGCTGACTTGTTGAAGCAGACCTATGTTAGTGAGGTGGCATACCCACAAGCATTGGTTGACAATTTGAATAAGAACATTCGTAGAATCAGTATTATTTTATTGACAGTTGCCCTTCTGCTATCTGCAGTTGTTATTGCACTAATCGACAACACAATTCGTCTGGCTATGTTCAGCAACCGTTTCTTAATTAAAACGATGCAAATGGTGGGCGCTACTCGTTGGTTCATTGCATGGCCCATGAATCAAAAAGCCATTATAAATGGAGCGGTTAGTGGAAGTATTGCTTCTGCTGCAGTATTTGCATTTGTAAAAATTGCCGAAAATATTTTACCCGAGTTAAAAGCAATTCGAGACCTAACCAGCTTATCCTTACTATTTGTTGCGTTGATTTTACTCGGTATTGGTATTACGCTTTTCAGTACGCACCGTAGCGTAATCAAATATTTGAAGATGAAACTCGATGAACTTTATTGATTAAAAAATTTAGCATGAGCACAGAGAGTGGATCCCTTTTTGGAAAAAAGAATTATGCTTGGATGTTAGCTGGACTTGGGTTAATTGCATTGGGCATGTTTCTCATGTCGGGTGGACAGAGCAATACAGACCCCTCTGTATTTAATAGAGCTGCTGTCTATAGCACCACGCGTATTACCGTTGCTCCCCTATTAATTTTGGCAGGACTGGTAATTGAAATTGTTGCCATTTTCAAAAAATAGGCATGGGACTGCTGGAAGCCATCCTCGTTGCCATTGTAGAGGGCCTCACTGAATTTTTGCCTATTTCATCGACTGGGCACATGATTATCACTGAAAAATTATTGGGCGTTCCCGATGATGAATTCACAAAGCTATTCACCGTCGGCATTCAACTAGGTGCAATTCTAGCAGTAGTTGTTCTTTATTGGAAAAAGTTTTTCTTTCCTCCGGGTGGTAATGTATACCGGATTCGCTTTTACTCCAAATTGTTGGTTGCAGTTGTACCAGCACTAGCAATTGGTTTTTTTGCAGCTGATGCAATTGACGCGTTGCTAGAAAGTAGTTTGACAGTTGCCATCAGCTTAATTGTAGGAGGAATCGTGCTGCTATTTATTGATAGTTTATTTAAAACACCACAGATTCATCAAGAAGAAGAGATCACCTATAAAAGTGCATTTTTGATCGGGCTTTGGCAGTGTATGGCAATGATTCCTGGCGTAAGCAGAAGCGCTTCGAGTATCATTGGGGGCATGCAACAACAATTAGACCGAAAAATTGCAGCTGAATTTTCATTTTTTCTTGCTGTGCCTACCATGGCAGCAGCTACAGGCTACAAATTATTGAAATCGGCAAGTATATTCAATTCAACAAATATTCAATTGTTCGCAATAGGAAATATCGTAGCCTTTGTTGTAGCGATTATTGCTATTAAATTTTTTATTCGCTTTTTGCAACACAACGGATTTAAACTCTTTGCCTATTACCGGATTATTATCGGTATTGTTTTACTGGCGCTGATTCAAAGCGGAACCCTGAGTCGTTAATTTCTTATATTTAGATTACAAAACCAACCAATGCAAACGGCCCCCAAAAAAGTGGTCAACGCCTGGGCAATGTATGACTGGGCAAATTCCGCTTACAACCTGGTAATAACCTCTACCATTTTTCCTGCGTATTTTGAAGCCATCGCAGTTGATGACCGAGCTGTTTCAAAAACCGCAGTAACTTTTTTAGGACGCACGTTTCAAAATTCGGCATTATATAATTATACAATCGCAATAGCTCTTTTAATTGTCGCCTGTCTGTCTCCTCTACTATCTGCCATTGCTGATTTTAAAGGAAACAAAAAATCTTTCATGCGTTTCTTTTTGACGCTGGGAAGTTTAGGATGTAGTGGACTTTTCTTTTTTGAAAAACAAACCTTAGGATGGGGACTACTCTGCATGATCTTAGCCTGTGTTGGATTTTGGGCAAGCTGGGTCTATTACAATTCTTTTCTTCCAGAGATTGCGGCGCCTGAGGATCGCGATCGAATCAGTGCACGTGGCTACGCCTATGGATATGTAGGCTCCGTACTATTACAGTTAATCTGTTTTGTTTTTGTGTTTATGCCATCACTCGTTGGGGGTGATGATTCCACCACCATTCAATTTAGAATTTGCTTCCTGTTAGTGGGTCTCTGGTGGTTTGGATTTGGAACATACTCACTCAACCGAATGCCAGCCAATAAACCTGCAGGTACTGGAGACCTACAACATCATTTACTATCTAAAGGGTATCACGAGTTGCTGGCTGTTTGGAAACAACTTAAAACCCAATACAAACTGCGTCGTTTTTTGACAGCCTTTTTTTGCTACAACATGGGGGTGCAAACCGTAATGTTGGTTGCAGCCATCTACGGAAAAAGTGAATTAGAAATTCCAACCACCAATTTGATTGGCGCAATATTGATTATACAACTAGTGGCGATACCTGGTGCATTCACAATTGCAAAAATTTCATCCAAGCTGGGCAATTTGAAAACACTAATGTTTCTAGTTGCACTTTGGTGTGTGGGTTGTGTGGTTGGTTATAAGCTGCCGGTTGGTGGTATTTATGAATTTTATGGATTAGCGTTAATGGTGGGCTTTATGATGGGAGGAATCCAATCGCTTAGTCGGTCCACTTATTCTAAACTAATGCCAGACACAAAAGATACAGCTTCATATTTTAGTTTTTACGATGTAACAGAAAAGATTGCTACGGTTATCGGGATGTTTGGTTTTGGATACATCACAGAACTCACCGGCTCTCAACGAGGATCAGTGCTGGCATTAATGGTTTTCTTTGTTCTTGGCTTTTTTCTGCTGATCTTCACACAGGCAGAAAAAAGAACAGAACATGCAACTGTATAGTATTAACACCGGTTATTTTAAATTGGATGGCGGCGCCATGTTTGGTGTGGTGCCCAAGAGTATTTGGAATAAAGTAAACCCTGCAGACGAAAACAATCTTTGCTCTTGGGCGCTTCGTTGTTTATTAATTGAAGACGGCAAACGACTCATCCTTATTGACAATGGCAATGGAGACAAACAGGATACAAAGTTTTTCAGTCATTACTATTTACATGGCGATGACACCTTAGATAAATCGCTCGCTAAATACGGATTTCACAGGGATGATATTACTGATGTCATTTTAACTCATTTACATTTTGATCACTGCGGAGGAACCATCCGACGCGAAGGAGATAAATTAGTCCCCAATTTTAAAAATGCAACGGTGTGGTGCAATGCAGAACATTGGGATTGGGCCGTTCATCCTAATGAAAGAGAGAAGGCCTCTTTTTTAAAAGAAAATATTCTGCCCATTCAAGAAAACGGGCAATTACAATTTATAACTATTCCCCCGCGCCAAAACCCAGTAACTACTCTAGCAGAGGTTCCCTTTGCGGATAATATTTCACTACGCATTGTAGATGGACATACGCGTGGAATGATGCTACCACAAGTTTCATACAAAGGACAGACGGTAGTTTTTATGGCTGATCTTTTACCTTCTCAGGGACATATTCCACTTCCCTATGTGATGGGCTATGACATGTTTCCACTTACAACACTACAAGAGAAAAAAGCATTTCTGGAAGAAGCGCTCACTAACAACTACACGCTATTCTTTGAGCACGACCCAAAAGTAGAATGTTGTACGCTGCAACGAACGGAGAAAGGAATTCGCGCGCTAGACTTTTTCGATCTGCATAATTAATTATCGAATCCCCACTAACGAACGCAAGGGATAACGAAGATTCGCGTAGCTCATCATATCTACTTTCACTTTCCCTACTACAATTGAACTTTCAATGCGAACGGGGATATGATTGGCGTCATCCGTTACCCACACCGTCATATTCTCACCCCCTTCAAAGATGGTCCCTTTCACCAGCAAGGGTTTAAATTTTATAGTACGAAACGTACCATACTTTGTCTTGATGGTCTCTCTTCCCAAATAGCGGATATAGAGATTAAAATTTTCATAATCCAAGAACATAGTAAAAGGAATACGGTCGTTCACTTTGTATTTACTAAAATCAATATTACGTGCATAGTAAATAGCACTCAACACGTCTTGCACACAGGAGGGAACTGCGTATTCACCTTTTTCCGTCTTTACAATATTAGTCGCTTTATTAAAATCATATAACTGATTAATCTTATAACCCCCTTCATTCACATTTCGCACAAATCGAAGGGGTTGCATAGTTGTTGTGTCTATATAACTTTCATATCGGTCTCGCACACGATAGACCCAATCATAAGAGGGATGCGTTATACCCGTTCCTACTACATGATAAACAGGTTTACCATTAAACTGGGCAAGCCGTGTCGAAAAAACAGCGGTACCGGCATTGATATAAAGTCCAACTACGGTATAATACACCGTATAGGAAATTCGTTCTTCCTCTTTAAAACTTGTATTTCGAATATTGCAAAAAGTAGAATCTAAAACAGGCTGGTTCTTACCTGTAAACGCTGAAGCAATCAAAAAAATTATTGCAATAGTTCCAATTACTACTTTATTCATTTCGCCAAAATTTTTCAACCCCCAGCAATAATAATGCGCCCATTGCGGCAGGTAAAACGAGATTCACAACCCAGAGAGAAAATGCAGCTAGCAAAATTCCAGCACTATTGGTAGAGTAAAATCCAATGATCCATATACCAACTACACCACGCATTCCCAGCTCAGCAATAGCAAAGTTAGGTACTGACGTCAGCACCAAAAAGGAAAGACTAACTGTAGCAAATAGTTGAAGTGGATTTAACAAAACACTAAATAAATAAAGAGCAAAACCATATTGCAGTAGAAAAACGATATAGCGAACTAACGATATGAACAATAAGTATAACAGTGTACGTAAATCAAATCTTGTGGGGCCCAACAACCAGTTTCTAAGGCGCTCTGATTGAAATAAATTGCTGAGGTATAAAGTAATACGACTGATTCTAAAAAAGCAAAACAAAAGAAGTAATAAAATCACTAAAACTCCAATTCCAAAAAACACCAACAATAAATCGCCTAGCTGTGTAGCCCGCTGCAATAAAGGAAATAAGTAAACAAACCCCAGTAATCCAAAAACTAATGTCCAGATTAGCTGACTCATGCTAGAGACAATCGTTACCGCTACAGCATCAGCTCGTTTATCGGAAGGCAAATACACTATTCTTCCTAAATATTCTCCTACACGATTAGGAAGTAACATGGAAAATGATAACCCCGATAAAGTAGCACGAAACGAAGTAAATAGCGAGATCGGGACAATTGACCGAAGCGCAATTTTCCATTTAAAAGCCTCTAACAGCCAATTGATTGGCATTAAAGCGATCAACATTAAAAGATAGCTAACTCGCTCCGATAAAAAAGCAGCATTAATTTCTTGAATCAGTAATGGCAACTGATTTTTTGAGGTCAACTCCTTCCAAATAACAAAAGACAATAAAATGAAAAGCAGCGGTCCTGCAAGATAACGGATGAAGGTTTTGCTTTTTTGAGTGAGCTTCATTAATCTTGTAAAAATACTGGGAGATTGCAAAGCAAGACTAAAATAATTCTGGGAATTGACCCAGGCACTGTGGTGATGGGATATGGACTTTTAAAGATAGAAGGCCAACAAGTAAGCTTATTGGATTTAGGCGTCTTGCAACCCGGTAAAATAAAAGACAATTACAAACGTCTACAACTGATCTTTAATACAGTAAGTGGGTTGATCACACAATACAAACCCACTGCCTTTGCTATTGAAGCACCGTTTTTTGGCAAGAACGTACAAAGTATGCTCAAATTAGGACGAGCACAAGGTGTATCGATAGCAGCCGCTATGCGACATGGACTGGATGTGACGGAGTACTCTCCAAAAAAAGTAAAGCAAGCGGTTACCGGCAATGGAAATGCCAGCAAAGAGCAGGTCATGAAAATGCTGCAGATGCTCTTGCATTTTAAAGATAATCCTAAACAATACGATGCTACCGATGCTTTAGCGGTGGCCTTTTGTCACCATTTAGAAACAAGTGGTACGGGAAAAATCAAATTAAGTAAATCAAAAAGTTGGGATGATTTTATCAAACAAAATCCCGGCAGAGTGGCACACAAAAAATAGAGTTGTCAATAACTGCTCTATAGATTAGTTAAAATTCTTGATTGTACTTGTTGTAGCATCTCATCGGCTACTCGCACTTTTCCGGGCTGTGCAAAATTCAAATCATTAGAAGTGTTGATAGGAATCAAATGCATATGCGCATGAGGTACTTCCAATCCAATTACTTCCACACCACAGCGAGCACATGGAAACGTTTTTTCAATCGCTTTTGCAATAGGCTTAGCAAACACCAGCATTTCTTGCAAGTAAGAATCAGGCAAATCGAAAATCTTATCTACCTCCACTTTAGGAACCACCAATACATGCCCTTCACGCAAGGGAAATACATCTAGAAAAGCAATAAACTGCTCGCTCTCTGCAATTTTAAAACAAGGAATTTCACCCTTGATAATGCGTGAAAATAAAGTCATAGTGTAATTATCCAGTTGTGATGGAATCGATTCTAAATGTAAGGGTTCCAGCTGGAGCTTGCACTTCGGCAGTCTCTCCAACTTTTTTTCCTAAAATACCTTTTCCGATTGGAGAGGTAACAGAAATTTTGCCTGCTTTCAAATCAGCTTCGTTTTCACTCACTACTTTGTATACTACTTGCTTATTGGTTTTCAAATTAGTCAATGCAACTCTGGTGAGAATAGAAACCTTGCTTGTATCAATGGAGGATTCATCTAATACGCGAACATTTGCTAATGCCCCTTCCATGGCAGCAATGCGGGCTTCCAAAATGCCCTGTGCCTCTTTTGCAGCATCATATTCAGCATTCTCTTTTAGGTCTCCTTTTTCACGTGCTTCTGCAATTGCTTTACTGGCAGCCGGACGATCAACCGCTTTCATACGCTGTAAATCAGCCTTCATTTGCTCCAGTGTTTCTTGTGACACATACTGAATCGTACTCATAGTCTAAGGTTGTATTTAAAAAAAGAGCAACGCCTCAGTGGGTACCGAAGCGTTGCGCACTACAAATATACGAATTTTAAAAAACAGGCTGCAGCCCCAACTTTTCTAATAGAACAGTAGCCATCCGTTCAAAACTTTCCTGGCTATACCCAGCTATATGTGGGGTTAGTAAAATGTTATCCCGCAAGGAAAGTGAGGCAAGTTGTTCATTTTCAATTGCTGAAAATTGTTGGAGTGATTCATTAGGTAAAACATCAAGTGCTGCACCGCTAATCAAACCACTTTCTAAGGCCTGGATTAAATCGGGCAATTTTAGCAATTGACCCCTAGCAGTATTAACAAGCAAAGGAGTTTTTTTAAGCTGTTTAAAAAATGCAGCGTTTAGCATTTCATGCGTCAACTCTGTTAGAGGAACATGTACGCTGATGATATCGGCTTGTTCCTGAATGTCAACTAGTGTTGATTCGTGAACAGCCCCTGCAGCAAATCCAGTTTTGAAACGATCATAGGCTAAGATTCGCACATTGAAGGGAGCTAGCAAACGAGCCAGCTCACTTCCCGTATTTCCATATCCAATAATTCCAACGGTTTTACCACTTAATTCAGTTCCTCGATTTTCGTCTCGCAACCAAATTTTATTGCGCACTTGACGATCCGCAGCTGCGATTTTATGTAGCAGACCTAAAATCATTCCTAAGGCGTGCTCTGCTACAGCCAAGCGATTACCCTCAGGACTGCTAAAACAATGAATATTTTTCTCCGCTGCAAAATCTATATCAATCAATTCCATTCCACTTCCTAAACGACCAATCCATTTTAATGACGTTGCTTTTTTCAGCAAAGCACGATTGGCTTTTATACGTGTTGTTAAGACCATTCCACTGCAACTTTCAATGATTTCTTCTGCCTCTTGCTGCGAGATTTGCGGCCGATCTAATACGGTGTAACCTGCCTTTTGCAAAGTAGTTACAAGTACTGGATGCGACTTTCCTGTAATTAGAACATTTCCTGTATGGTCAATCGAAGACATGATAGAACTACAAAGGTAGGCAGCATCACGTTATTGCATCTTAAAACTAAGAGCGGCAAAGTCTTCTACTGACAACTGCTCGGCGCGTTTTAAAAAAATAGAATCACTCAATATCTCGGGCATGAAGAGTGATTTGCAAGCATTTCGCAATGTTTTTCTACGTTGATTAAACGCAGTCTTGACAAGTAGTTTAAATGACTTTTCAGATTTCATGGAGAGTGTTGAGGATCGAGGTATCAATCGTATCACTCCACTGTTTACTTTAGGTGGCGGCGTAAAACTTCCTTCGG